>CAZOWH010000082.1:0-8369 GCA_964583425.1 uncultured Lachnospiraceae bacterium | reverse complement strand
TGGGGAAGGCTAAAGAGCGTGTGCACGGTGCGTGGTGTTTGCACAAGCGCTGCTCTCGCCCGAGATCCCAACGCCACGGGCGGGGGCATACACGGTGCACAACGAGAAAATCTCCCGCGGCATTTCTCGTCTCTTTTTTGTCGTATTGTGGTTATTTTTGCGTAACGGGTGGCTTTTTGTGCATTCTTGGGTTAGAATGTGTCTTGCCTCCAAGGCTTGAAATGATGGAAGCGCCAACGCCGAGCAGTCCGCCGATCACAAGGGTATAGCTCAGCTCGTCTGCACCGATGCTGACCGAAACAAAGCCTGTCACCACCGCCGAAAGCGGCATCATAACGCCGACTACCGTTGCATCTATCTTTTTGAGCACGTTTATGCGTATCACCCAGCCAAGCGTGGTTGCGATCAGCGCCGACGTGAAAACGATCAGTATCGGAATGGGCGAGGTGTCAAAGCGAATCGGCTCAAGGATCTTTCCGCTTATGCTGATATTTCCCAGGATAAGCGTCATTATAGCGCTTGTTATAAATTGCACGCCCATATGAATCATCACGTGCAGCGGCACGTACGATTTTTGCGCAAAAACCGAGGTGATAGCCGTATTCGCGCCGTAAAGGAGGCCTGCAAGCGCACAAAGCAGCTCGCCGATGCCGAAAGCTGTGCCCTCGAGGAAATTGCATTCTGTCAGGATAAAGCAGCCGGCAAGGCAAAGCCCCGCGCCAGCGACCTTGAAAACAGACGGACGCTTTCTTGTCAATATGAATAGCATCAATGGTACCATAATGCAGGAAAGCGTGTCAAGAAACGCGCATTTTGACGGAGTTGTGTACTGTAATCCTATTTTCTGCAATATCGTTGCCGCTGCGTTTATAAGCCCGGTCGGAATAGCAACCCTGAGAAGTGCGGGGGTCATCTTGTTTAGATTTTTGATGGAAATTAAGAATAGCGCTACCGCAGATATTATGCCGCACAGCATCGTGTAAACGGTGGGGGAATAGTAGTCGTAAACGATTTCTCTGTTTATAACGGGTGTAATGCCCCACAGGATGATAACGAATATTAGGCAGCCATACGCAAATGCGCTCTGCCGCTTGTCTTTTTTTGTCAATGCTTCCATATTATTTGCTCCCTTTTGTTGCTAAAAAGATTATATCAAAGTGATTGACTTTTGAGAAGCGAAGCTTTATAATAGAGGTGTGAATATTTTTCACATCGCGAGGTGCTATGGAAACGAAAAGGATAAGAGCAATGCTGCTGGCAATAGAAAAGGGAAGCATGGCGCAGGCAGCGGCAGACTACTCATATACGCCGTCTGCACTATCGCATATGGCGGATGCGCTTGAGGAGGAGCTTGGGGTTAAGCTGATCGTAAGAACGTCCTTCGGTGTTGCACTTACCGAGCAGGGGCGGGAGCTTCTGCCAAAGATGGAGAGACTGTTGCGCGCGGAGGATGAGCTGATGGCATCGGCGCAGCGACTTTCCGGGGAAGCGGAGCATGAATTAAAGATTGGTGCTTACGCCAGCATGCTGCACAGCATTTTGCCCGAAATATTGCACCTGTTCAAGGAAAAGCACCCCGAAATTAAGGTTTCCATTGCAGTTTGCAACAGCCTTGCCGAATGGTTGAAAAATCAAAACGGTGATGTTATTTTTGCCGATGAAACAACGCTATACAGCCTTGATCCCATTCTTACAATCAAGGATCCGTTTGTGGCGGTGGTGCCAAAGGATAAATTTAAGGGCAAGACTTATCTTACGCGCGAGGAGCTTTATGAAAATCCTTTTATTATGACCAATCAGAGCATACTTCGCCAATATTTTGATGAAAGCCGCTTTGCTGATCTTATCCGCTTTGATTCGGTGGACGATGCCTCGGTGATCGCAATGGTCAGAGAGGGTGTTGGCATCACCGTTTTGCCCAAGCTGGTCACGCATAATGACCGCAAGGGCGTAAGAGTACTGAGGCTCAAGCCCGATGTGTGGCGTATGCTCGGCTTCGCACACAATAAGCAAAGCGGCGTTGAGCCGTCACACGCATTAAAAGCCTTCCTTGCGTTTCTTGCAGCCTCGCCCTTCGGCAGAGTCTCTGATAAAATCGGGTAGGTTGAACGTGGTTTCGGGTGGTAGATGTGTGCCAATACCTTGTGAAAAGTCTTGGCACTGTCCACATGCTTTTGCAGCTGTCACATCCTCCAAAGAGCGAGCTCAGCTAAAGTATTCGGAAGGCAGAAAAAGGCTCCTTTACACAAGGGAGCCTTTGATTTGTTTTTAGACCTGTGCATTGGCGCTTGCAGGCGCGCGTTTTTGCAGGCAGGCGGGGTCAATGGTGACCTCATACTTGGTTACACCCAGAATGGTTTCGCCGTCGATCTGCAGTGCCACAGGGCGGTCAAATTCCACCGTGATGTGGCGACCCTTGAATTCGGCAGCCATCTTTTGGTGCTTGATGTGCCCACCCTTGGAAACCGAGGGGAAGACCATCAGTGTGTGCAATCTGCCCGCATGATGCATCACGCCGACCGATACGTGATCGGCACGGTCCTCGCGGCGCTGACCGGGCGTGGGCATCAGCCCGCCGCCGTAGTATCTGCCAACCATGGTGGGTGCGATCCACACCTTTTTAAATTCGTGCTTTTCACCGTCCACGGTAATGGTAGCATTGGTGGGGGTGTACTTCGAAAGCAGACCCTTGATGGCAATGGCGTTGTAGCTGACGGGCTTTTCGGAGGTGCGGCGCAGCTCGTCACCCACCTCGCAGCAATAGCCGTCAAGCCCGTAGCCAATGCCGTTGATAAAGCGGTAGCTTTTGCCGTTTACAGTTACAACGGGGAGGGTTTTGATCTCTTCATTGATGCGCATGGGCGCTGCCCCCGCGGGCTTGCCGAAATCGCGCAAAAAGTCGTTTCCGCTGCCCGTGGCATAGTATAAAATATCGTTTTTGATGTCGAGGTCGTAAATCTCATTCACAAAGCGGTTGAGGGTGCCGTCACCGCCGCATACAATGATCTTATCCTCGGGTGTGAGGTCTCCCGCAAAGCTACTGTAATCGGTAATGGCGGTCATATCTACATATGTAAGCGGGGAGCTGTATTGCGCTTGCAGAGCCTCTGCCTTTTGCTTGCCGGTGTTGTGTCCGGCATGCGGGTTATACAAAACATAGATCTTACTCATAAACAGTCTCCTTTTCACTCGTTCGATATTATTTTATCATACAATTTTTTTGTTTTCAACACGGTTTTCTTAGGCAATTTTCGGAATTTGTTGATTTTTTGCACATGCGGTGCTATAATGATAGTAAACCGACGGGAGGTGCTTTTTATGAAAAAAATTGATTTTCATGTGCATATTGATAACGATGAGGTTTCGGTAGAGGAATCGGCGCGGTATTTCAATGATATGTGTGAGAGAAAGGGATACGAGGGCGTTGGTATTTTGGCACTTACGCATGATTCTCAAATTTCACACCCCGCGTGCAATGAGCGTGCGCTTGCCATCAAGGCATTGGTGCCGGGCTCGATCGCATTTGGCTCGCCCCATCACAACGGTGATTTTGTCACACAGGTAGAGGAGCTGATGAGCCGCGGATTTTCGGGCATCAAGCTGCTTGGAGGAAAGCCGAGCCAATATCGCGCATTCGGCTATAGCTATGAGCATCCGCGCTACGAGGAGCTGTTTGAGTATTGTGAAAAATACGGTGTGCCTCTGGTGGTGCATAATAATGACCCGCTTGCGCATTGGGATATTACTAAGGTAACGCCGCGCACAATCGCAAACGGATGGGTGTACGATGATAAGATCCCCTCGCAGGAATGGTTTTTCTTGACGATGGAGGCGGTGCTCGCACGGCATCCGAAGCTCAAAATAGCGCTTGCACATTTTGGATTTTACTCCAATGACCTGCCGCGCGCCACGGCGCTGATGGAAATGTATCCCGGGCTGATGATGGATATTACGCCTGCGCCGCCCATTTACGTTGAGCTTTCGCAAACACCGAAGGAGAGCGAGGCGTTTTTCAGGAAATATCACGATCGCATTATCTTCGGCACCGACGTGGATAACGGCATTTTCGGCAGGGTGCGCGAGTTTAACGATATCAAGACCGAGATGATCGGCACGTTTTTGGAGGGAACAGAGCCCTGTGTAGTCAATGGGCGCTATCCTATTACGCCAATCAAGCTGGAGCAGCATATGCTGGAAAATATTTATTACAACAATGCCATGCGATTTATCAACAAGGCGTAAGACCGGAGCTTTTTTATATGATATCTGAGAAACGGAGGCACAGTTATGAAAAAAATTGATTGTCATGTACATATCAACAATCCCATTTCGTTAGAGCAGTCGGTGGATAATTTCAAGGGCATGTGCGAGCGAAACGGCCTTGAGGGTGTCTGCTTTTTGGCATTGGCACACGGCAGTGCAGCCTCACACCCCACCTGTAACGAGGATGCGCTCAAATTAAAGGAGATGATGCCCGGCTCGTATGCATTTGCCTCCTTGCACCATGACCGCGATTTTGTGGAGCAGGCAAGGGAATACATGGAAAGAGGCTTTGAGGGTATCAAATTGCTGGAGGGAAAGCCCAGTCTTTATCGCCGCTTCGGCTATGGCTTCGAGCATCCTCGCTTCGAGCCGTTTTTCGCCTATGCCGAGGAGATGGGCATTCCGTTGCTGATCCACAACAACGACCCCGATTACAGCTGGGATATTACCAAGGCAACCCAGCGCGCCATTGAAATGGGCTGGGTATATGATGAAAAGATCCCCTCGCACGAGTGGTTCTTTGAGACCCTTGAGAATGTTTTGGAGCGTCATAAAAATCTTCGCGTGGCATTGGCGCACATGGGCTTTTATTCCACCGATCTTGACCGTGCCGAGCGCCTCATGGAAATGTGCCCGAACCTGTACATGGATCTGACGCCCGCCATGAACGTTTTGGAGGAGATGTCAAGAACGCCCGCACGCACGGAGGCGTTTTTCAGAAAATACCACGACCGTATTCTCTTTGGTACCGATGCCGAAAACGATCTGACAGGTCGCGCACGTGAGTATAATGACGATAAAATGGTTGCCTTGACCACGTTCCTCGAGGGTAGCGAGCCGCGCGTGGTGCGCAATCGCCATATCGTGCCCATTAAGCTGGAGCCTTACATGCTGGAAAATATTTATTATAACAATGTTATGCGCTTTATGAAAAAAGCGTAAGAAAAAGCACACCGTGGTTCATTTTTTGAACCGCGGTGTGCTTTTTTGTGTCAAATTTAAATTTCCTCAACCTTGATCATGTTGGTGTTGCCCGATTGTCCGTTGGTCATACCGCCGGTAATCACGATCTTTTCACCCTTTTTGAGATTAAAGGTAGAGCGCGCCAGCTTCTTTGCAGTGTAGAACAGCACCTCAGAGGAGGTAAATTCCTCGCACATCACAGGGGTAACGCCCCAGGAAAGTGCCAGCTTGCGCCAGCTTTTTTGGTTGGTGGTGATGCCCACGATATCCACGGGGGAGCGGAAACGTGATACCATACGTGCCGTCATGCCCGAAAGTGAGCAGACTGCCATTGCCTTGGCGCCGATATCGATCGCCATGCCGCAGGTGGCATGAGAAATGGCATCCAGTGTGTTGTGGATCTTAAATTCGGAGGTGAGAAATAATTTTTTATAATCAATGCTTTTCTCAGTCGTTTCGGCAATGCGTGCCATCACCTCTACCGACTCCACAGGATGTTTGCCCGCCGCCGTTTCGCCCGAGAGCATCACGGCACTGGTACCGTCGTACACGGCGTTTGCCACGTCGGAGATCTCGGCTCTGGTGGGGCGCGGATTGTAGATCATGCTCTCCAGCATCTCAGTGGCGGTGATCACGCGCTTGCCAAGCATGCGGCATTTGGTGATCAGCTTTTTTTGAATGGTGGGCAGCTCCTCGAAGGGGATCTCCACGCCCATGTCGCCGCGACCGATCATAATGCCCTCGCAGAGCTCACTGATCTCATCGATGTTATCTACACCCGGTTGATTTTCGATCTTGGCGATAATGCCGATATTATCCGCATCATGCGCGGCGAGAAAGGCATGCACATCTATCAGATCCTGCTTGGTAGAGACAAAGGAGCAGGCAATATAATCCACGCTGCTCTCCACGCCAAACAGGAGGTCTGCCTTATCCTGCTCGGAAAGATATTCCTGCTTTAATACCTTGCCGGGAAAGCTCATGCTCTTGCGGTCCTTCAGCTCTCCGCCATGCACCACGCGGCAATGCACGCGCGGCGGCTCGATCTCGGCAACCTTGAAGGTGAGGAGACCGTTGTTGAGGAGAATGGTATCACCAACCTCGAGGTCGTTTGCCATATTGGCATAGCTGACCGCAACCATGCGCTCATTGCCCACGATATCCTCTGCGGTAAAGGTGAAGGTGTCACCGTCCGCGAGAGTCACAGCCCCGTTTTCAAAGGTTTTGATGCGGTATTCGGGTCCCTTGGTATCAAGCATAATGGCAATGGGCAGATCCAACTTGTCACGCACACGCTTGATCGTTTCTATCTTTCTTTTATGATCGGCGTGTGTACCGTGGGAGAAGTTGAGGCGCGCCACGTTCATGCCGGCAAGGCACATAGCGGTGATCACTTCCTCGCTTTCACTTGCAGGACCGATCGTGCATACGATTTTTGTCTTTCTCATTTGATTTGTTTTCCTCCGGGGACAAAAAATTAAAAATTTAGGTTTATTATAACACATAATACGTGGAATTACTATGTGTAAAGCCTACAAAAATCAGGCTTTGTTTTTGTGGGCTTTACAAAGTGGTCGAATTTTGGTATACTGATAACAAGACAACAAAAGGAGAGCTCCCATGTTTGACAAAATCATTGAAGCGATCAACGATGCGCTATACGGCTACATTTTGATCATTATTCTCGTTGCGGGCGGTCTTTATTTTACCGTGCGCACCAAGGGTGCGCAGTTCCGCCTGTTTGGCGCACAGATCCGTGCTGTGACAGAAAAGCCGAGTGACGGTAGCGGGGTTTCCTCGTTTCAAGCGCTGATGGTCTCTACTGCCTCACGCGTGGGCACGGGTAATATCATTGGTGTTTCCACCGCAATTTGCCTCGGCGGCTTTGGAGCCATGTTTTGGATGTGGGTCATTGCCGCGATCGGCGGCGCTACGGCGTTGATCGAAAGCACCTTGGCGCAGATCTATAAAAAACGCGGTCCTGACGGTGCCTATGGCGGTCCTGCTTATTATATTGAAAAGGGGCTTGGATGCAAGTGGCTGGCGATCGTATTTTCCGTGGTGCTGATCATCACATATGGCATAGGCTTCAACATGCTGGCATCCTATAATCTGCAATCCACTTTTTCTGCGTATGCCTTTTATAACGAGACCTACACTCCTTGGATCATTGGTGCGGTGCTTGCGGTCTTGGTGGGCGTGTGCTTGCTCGGCGGAGGCAAGGGTATTATCAAGGCAACGGGGGTTTTGGTTCCCGTGATGGGTGTGGCATATATTTTGATTGCGTTGGTGGTAATGGTGATCAACATTAACACGCTTCCCTCGCTTATTGCCGAGATCTTCAAAAGTGCCTTTGATGTAAAGGCGATCTTCGGCGGCTTTAGCGGCTCCTGTGTCATGTATGGCATCAAGCGCGGTCTTTTCAGTAACGAGGCAGGCGTCGGCTCTGCTCCCAATGCCTCTGCCTCGGCGGAGGTCTCCCATCCTGTCAAGCAGGGCTTGGTGCAGGTGCTGTCGGTTTTTATCGATACCATTCTCGTTTGCTCCGCTACAGGCTTTATGTGCATGACCTCGGGCGTGGAGGCAACTGCTGCGCTTTCCGGCGCACCTTATGTGCAAGCATCACTCTCGGCTACGCTCGGCTGGTTTGGGCCCATTTTTATCACCGTAGCAATGGTGCTATTTGCCTTTACTACTTTGCTTGGTAATCTTTATTATGTGGATCAGTGTGTGTTCTATATTCTCGGTCGTGTGCCTACGAAAGTGGTACAGCATGCCTATCACATCGTAGCTGCCTTGGTCGTGCTGCTCGGCGCGGGGCTTTCCGCCGATCTTTTGTGGAACATTTCCGATATTACCATGGGCGTTATGACGCTGATCAATGTTCCTGTTATCCTCTTGCTCAGCAAATACGCCTGCCGCGCCTTGAGAAATTTTGATGCGCAGCGCAAGGCAGGCAAGGATCCCGTGTTCCGCGCCAAGGATATTGACCTGCCCCACGAGCTTGATTATTGGCAATAATTTGCCGCAGGCAAGCAACATTAAAAACGCACCTTTGTCGGTAGACAAAGGTGCGTTTTTGTTGGCGGAGAGAGTGGGATTCGAACCCACGGTCCCACTGAAGGGATCACTGGTTTTCAAGA
>CAZOWH010000081.1:0-8422 GCA_964583425.1 uncultured Lachnospiraceae bacterium | reverse complement strand
CACAGCTCGGGTAGGGTGCGAAGCGCTTCAAATGCCGGTTCTTTCATCGGCTTAGCCCATCTGCTCGGGCATTTTTTTTCCGCCCATGACATGGAAATGCAAATGCTTTACGGTCTGGCATGCATCCTCGCCGCAGTTGGTGATCACGCGGTAGCCGTTCGTGAGGTCCTCCGCCTTGGCAATTTCGGGAATAGCCTCGAAAATTTTGGCAACATACAGGCTGTTTGCGGCGTTTACACCATCGGCACAACAAATGTGTGCCTTGGGCACTACAAGCACATGCACGGGTGCTTGCGGATTGATGTCGCGAAATGCGTACACGTGTTCATTTTCAAACACCTTCGTCGAGGGTATCTCACCCGCAATGATCTTACAGAACAGGCAATCCATATTGGCAGCTCCTTACTTTACAAATTCGCGGAAAATAGCGGTCAACGCATTCTCATAATCGTCCTCGTTCACACCGATGATGATGTTGAGCTCGCTTGAGCCCTGGTCGATCATGCGGATGTTGACACCTACTGCGGAGATGGCATCAAAAACGCGTGCGGCGGTGCCGCGTGCCTTAACCATACCGCGACCCACCACGGCAATGAGGCACAGACCGTCAAGGATCTCCACGTGATCTGCCTTGACCTGACGAGTGATGCTGTGAAGAATGCGCTCACGGCGTCCCTCAAGTGCAGAGGTAGCAACCACAATGCTCATGGTATCAATGCCGGAGGGCAGGTGCTCAAAGGAAATGTCGTTATCCTCAAGGATCTCAAGGACACGGCGACCAAAGCCGATCTCGGCGTTCATGCGGTCCTTTTCGATATTGATGACAGAAAAGCCCTTTTTGCCAGCAAGACCTGTGATCACGCGCTCCTTGTCGTAGCCCTCAGCCGCCGAAACGATCATCGTGCCCTTATCCGCGGGGGCGTTGGTATTGCGGATGTTGATCGGAATGCCCGCGTAGCGCACGGGGAAGATCGACTCGTCGTGTAAGACGGTTGCGCCCATGTAGGAAAGCTCGCGCAGCTCCTGATAGGTAATGGTGTCAATGGGTGGGGGATTGTCCAAAAGACGCGGGTCGCCCATCAAAAAGCCCGAAACGTCGGTCCAGTTTTCGTAAAGATCGGCATCGGCGGCACGCGCGACGATCGCGCCCGTAATGTCCGAGCCACCGCGCGAAAAGGTCTTGATAGTGCCGTTAGGCATGCAGCCGTAAAAGCCGGGGATCACCGCGTTCTTGTGACGGCGGAGCTCCTCGCGCAAAACGGCATTGGTCTTTTCCTCGTCAAAGGTGCCGTTTTCGCGGAAGAAGATCACGTTTTCGGCATCAATGAAATCAAAGCCGAGGTATTTTGCGAGAATGATACCGTTGAGGTACTCGCCGCGGGAGGCGGCATAGTCTCTACCCGATGCGTGAAGCATGGCGTTTTTTACATAATCAAGCTCGCCGGACATGTCAAAATTCATGCCGAGCTCGCGGATAATGGAGTTGTAGCGCTCCTCGATCTGTTGATAGTATTCATCAATGCTTTCACGGTTGCGGATCATTTCGTAGCAACGGTAAAGCATGTCGGTTACCTTGGTATCGCTGCTATGGCGCTTGCCGGGGGCGGAGGGCACCACAAAGCGGCGCGCGGGATCTGCCTTGATGATATCGGCAACCTGCTTGAAATGCTTAGCATCGGCAAGCGAGCTGCCACCGAATTTAACAACTTTGGTCTGCATAGTGGCTCCTTAAAATTGAAATATCAAAAATTATTATATGATTTTTTGTGCGTGCGTGTCAAGAGGGAAATGTGATTTTCCTCGTCATTTTTCTTGAAACGGTATCAGCCGCACTTATAAACGATGTTACCGTCTATCAATACCGCGAGGGGCTTGACGGTCATTGCCATCGGGCAACCTTTGGTAATGACAAGATCGGCATCCTTACCTGCCTCTATCGTACCAACGCGATCCTCAATGCCAAGGTGGCGTGCCGCATTCACCGTAATGGTCTTCAGCGCCTCAAATTCATCCAAACCCTCACGCATCAAAAGCCCGGCGGAAAGCGGCAGATATTCCACTGCAATGGCAGGTGAATCGGTCATGACCGAAACGTTCACACCCGCGCGGATGAGTTCGACAGCGTATTTGGGATGCTTATGCTCGTTCTCCTGCCGTCTGTTTTGCAGGAAAAAGGGACCTACTGCCACGGGGACCTCTTGCTCGCGCAACAGATCTGCAATTAAATAGGAATCCGAGGCGTGCTCCAGCGTTAGGCGTATGTTGCATTCGCGCGCAACACGCAAAAGCGCCTGCAGATCGTCTACGCGGTAGGCGTGTACCTTTAAGGGGATCTCCCGACGGATCACAGGCAGAAGTGCCTCGCTTTTGGGGTCATATGCGGGCATTTTATCGGCACGTTCCGCAGCCCGCTCCTTTTTTTCACCGTATTCCTTGGCGCGCAAAAGGGCATCGCGGATGATGGCGTACTCAGTCATGCGCGTGGTAACGGTCGATAAATGCTTTTTGGGATTTTCGCCGACCGCCGCCTTCATGGCAACGGGATCCTTCACCACCATGCGATCAAGGTGATGTCCAACGGTTTTGAGCGCTGCGTGCGTGCCCGCGATCACCGATACGCTGCCGGGACCCACGCAAACCGTCGTCACCCCTGCCTCGCGCGCCTGCTGAAAGGTCGGCTCCAGCGGATTGATCGCATCAAGCCCCCGCTGCTCGGGAACAGAGGGTGATGCCGATTCCACATCATCCTTTGTGCCGGCACCGGCGGCGCCAAACATGCCGATGTGCGAATGGGCATCAATAAAGCCCGGGTACACATCAAGCCCCGTTGCATCAAAAATTTCGGCAGCACACCGCGCTTCCTCCGAAAGCAGATCGCTTGCTGTACCGATCGCAAAAATCTTACCGTTTTCAATCAAAATATCCGCGCAATACGCCGCGGCGTTTTTGGCATCGTGAATGGTTCCACTCTGAATGATCAGCATAGTTTTCTCCTTAATTATTTGTTTTGGGGGAGGGTCAGCTTGCAGGAGACTCTTTGGTTTCCTCGAGGTAGCGTTCCGCCTGCACGCGGAAAAGGTTTGCGTATTTGCCGTCAAGATCCATCAGCTCGCGGTGTGTGCCCTCCTCCGCCACACGCCCGTTTTCCAGAACCACGATCTTGGAGGCAATGGTTGCGGAGGAAAGACGGTGGGAAACAAAAACGGTTGTTTTGTTTCCGCGCAGCTCGTCAAAGCGGCGAAAGACCTCCTGCTCGGCAAGCGGGTCAAGCGAGGCGGTGGGCTCATCCAAAATGATAATATCGGCATCACTGTAAAAGGCGCGGGCAAGAGATAGCTTTTGCCACTGACCGCCCGAAAGCTCGGTACCGTTGCGGTCAAAATAGCGCATTAGGCTTGTGTCGTATCCGTTTTGCAGCCTTTGTACAAATTCGTCGGCACCCGCGCGCTTTGCCGCCTCGGCGATCTCACGCTCATCGGCGGTGCGGGAAAGATTGCCAAGGCGGATGTTATCTCGCACCGTAAAGGCGTACTTGCCAAAATCCTGAAAGACGATGCCAAACAAACGGCGCAGCTCCTGCACATCGTAATCACGCAGGTCGTGCCCGTCCAGCAGAATCTCACCCGCCGTGGGGTCATATAGGCGCGTGAGTAGCTTAATGAGCGTGGTCTTGCCCGCGCCGTTCAGGCCCACCAGCGCCACGGTCTCGCCGGGGCGGAGGTAGAGATTGAGTCCATCGATCACAGGTCGTGTCGTGCCGGGGTAGGCAAAGGTCACATCGCGGAACTCAATGGTATGCTGTGCACCGTGTGCGGGCAGCAGCGGCTCCTTGGAACGGGGGGTAATATGGCTTTTTTCCTTAAGAAAGGAGAGCAGATTGTCGATAAACAGTGTGCCCTCATAAATGGTTGCCGAGGTGGTGATCAGGGTTGTGACCGAGGTGGAAATAGAGGTCAGCGCACCCGTATAGAGGGAGTAATCTCCGATCAGGTAATTGCCCTTGAAAACACCCCATGCAATGTATGCGAAAAAGAAGCAGGAGAGCAGGGAGGAGAGTACGGCAAAGGCGATCTGCCAGATGTTTTCGCGCACGATCAGGCGCTTCAGCCCCTTGTAATATCTTTCAAATACCGTGTTGTAGCGCTCGGTCAGCTCGCCGCCGAGGTCATACATGCGTACCTCCTTGGCAAGATCCTTATTTGTAGCAAGCTCAGCGTAATAATTCATCTGTCTGCGGTCGATCGAGCGTCCGCGCATGTAGGCAAAGGACTTGCGGCGGTAGATAAAGTTCACCACGGCAGAGGGCACTGCCGCCAGTGCAATAGCAAGCGCGGCAAGCGGCAGCGCCGAGGCAAGTATCACCACGTAACCAACAAGGGAGATCACGGTGCTGATCACGTTGAAGGTAGAGGTTAAAATTTGAATGGGGCGATTGCCCGCCTCGCGGTTGGCGTTTTCCAGCTTTTCGTAAAACGTGGGGAGGTCAAAGGAGGAAAGATCAAGTGACTGCGCCTTTTTCATGATCTCCACCTTCACATAGCGCACCACGCGCTCGCCCGCCATGCGGGTAACGGCATTCGATAGGCGCGTAACGACCTTGTTTAAAATGCGGTAGGTGAAATAAGCGATCAGCAGGATTAGTACCATAGAGCCCCAAAAGGCTGCAATGCCAAATTCCTCACCAAGCGCGCTTTTCGTAATAATAAGCTGTAGCTCGTTTAAGATCTTGCTTGAAATAACGGCACCCGCCACGGGCATTAAGCCGTCAAACAGTGCAATAAAGCACATGAAAAACAGAAATATCGGTCCGCTTTTCCAAACAATGCCGAATATGTAAAATAAGCGTGTAAAAAATCCACCAAGCAGCTCCTTTAAGTAGCGCGGCATATCAAGCGGGCTTTTCGGAGGCTTCACGCGGTCGTACTCGTATTGTCCGGGGGGCATTTCTCTCGGTCCCATACAACACCTTCTTCCAAATTATAAAAATACAAGGACATTATAACATAAATAGAAGCATTGTGCAAGTCCCCTTCGAAAAAACCGCGAAAAAATGAAAATTATCCCTTTGCGGCTTGATTTTGTGCCGCTTTCATGGTACAATAAGGACAATTACTGCAAAGAGAGGGAACCCCTATGTCCGCTTACCTTTTACCTTCCGACATTCTGCTGCCCGATTTTACCGCCGTCAACGGCACCGCATGGGCAACCATTGCGTGTGACCAGTTCACGGGTGAGCCCGCCTATTGGAACACGCTGGACGAGCGCGTTGGCGATGCTCCCAGCACCCTGCGTCTCATTTTGCCCGAGGCGTTTTTGAACGAGACCGAGGCGCGCGTGCCTGTGGTACAAAAAAGCATGGAGCACTATCTGCGTGAGGTGCTCGTGCGCCATCCGAATCGTATGATCTATCTCGAGCGTACCCAATCCGACGGAAAGGTGCGCCGCGGTCTTGTCGGTATGATCGATCTTGAGCATTACGACTATACCCGCGGTAGTCGCACGCTTATCCGCGCCACCGAGGAGACTGTGCCCGAGCGTATCCCGCCTCGTCTTGCCGTGCGCCGCGATGCGGTGCTGGAGCTCCCGCACGTGATGCTTCTGATCGATGATCCCGAAAAAACCGTGATCGAGCCGCTTGCCGCGCGCGCCGACTCGCTTGAAACGGCATATGATTTTCCGCTTGTGCTGGGCAGTGGCGCGGTGCGCGGCAAATTTGTGGATAGCGTCGGGCTTGGCAGGATTGAAAACGCCCTCGCGCGCCTCATCGCCCTCGAGCGTATCCGCACCCGCTACGGCGAGAACGTGGCACCGCTTCTTTTTGCCGTGGGTGATGGTAACCATTCGCTGGCGGTCGCTAAGGCATCCTATGAGGAGATCAAGGCAGCGCACGGGGAGAGTGCACTCTACCATCCCGCACGCTATGCACTTGTTGAGGTAGTCAACCTGCACGATCCGTCGCTCCAATTCGAGCCGATCTACCGCGTGATGATGGGTGTTGATCCCGACGATGTGCTTGCCGAGCTCGAAAAGTATTCCTACTCGCTCCACGGCAATGCCGCTCCCCAGCAGACCCGCTTTCTCTCCGCCAAGCGCCGCGGTACCATGCATTTTCTTACTCCCTCCGCACAGTTGACGGTAGGTACATTGCAGACCTTTATCGACGCTTATATCAAGGCGCACCCCGGTGCCTCGGTCGACTATATCCACGGCACCAAGACCGTCGAGACCCTTTCCCGTGCCGAGGATGCCGTAGGGTTCCTCTTCTCGGGTATGGAAAAGGACGATCTGTTCCGCACCGTCATTTATGACGGCGCGCTGCCACGTAAGACCTTTTCGATGGGGCATGCGGAGGATAAGCGCTTTTACATTGAATGCCGCAGAATAAAATGATCGGCAGCAAAATAAACACAGCGCTCGTTGCTCCTCAAAAGCAGCTTGACGTAGATCACTACGCCCTGCTTTTTTACGGCGCGCCTTGCTTTTTGCTCATTTTTTCTTGCGACTGAAGTGCTTGTCGATTGAAAAAAACGGGCAATGTGTTTTTTCTTGCCAATATGATAATCTTTGCAAAAAGAGCAGCCCCCGCGTGGGCTGCTCTTTTTGCGCAATAAAATTTGTGCGTCACCCCAAAAGCGACAGACTTTGCGCGGCACTTGTGCTACAATTCCCATGAGGTGAATACATGGTGAAGACCGTTTGGGGAGACTTGCTGTTTTTCGTCAATTTTTGCATGGATTTTCAATGTCTGTTTTTAACGGCGAAGCTGCTGCATCGTCCTTTTTCTCCGTGGCGCGCCGCGCTTTGCTCGGCGGCGGGGGCGGTCTATGCCGTTGCCGCACTGTTTTTGGAGACCTCGGGGGCAGTGGCGTTTTTTCTCGATCTCGGTGTTTGCTTTTTAATGTGCGTCGGTACTTTTTGTTGTAAAAAATACAGTACGGTACACGTTTTTTTGCCTTTTTTGGTCTATTTCGGTGTGTCATTTGCCGTTGGCGGCGTGATGAGCGGTATGGCATCTTTGCTCTCGCACATCGAGCTGCCCTTGGCGGCGGGAGATGGTGAGGCGTCAACGGGGCTTTTTCTTTTGCTTGCTGCTGCAGGTGGGCTTTCCACCTTTCTTTGGGGGAGGCTCTGTCATCGGCGTGCAGGGCAAGTGCGGGCGAGATTGCGCGTTGGCGTGGGTGAGCGTGCGGCAACGCTCGATGCCATGGTGGATACTGCCAATCTCCTATCCGATCCTATCAGCGGCAGACCTGTGGTATTTCTATCAAAAGTGGCGCTGCACCGACTGTTTTCGCCACCGTTTGCGGCTGTTTTAGAACAGGACGATGCTTCGGCAATCGCCTCGCTGCCCTCGGAAATGGCACGGCATGTACGCCTTCTCAGTGCCGAAACCGTTGCGGGCAAAAGGCTTTTGCTTGCCGTTGTGCCCGATTGGGCGTATCTGGATACGGGCGGCAGGGAAGTTCCCGTTGAGGTGCTGCTTGCCCCCACCGTGTTACATATGGGATTTGATGAATGCGAGGCATTGCTGCCCGCGGAACTTATAAGGGAGATTTGAAGATATGTTTGGGCTCATTCGTCGTTTGATTGCGCGTATATTTCGCCACCGTTCGGGGGTATATTATGTTAACGGCCCCGATGTGCTGCCTGCACCGCTCTCACCCGAGGAGGAGGCGGAGGCACTGTCCCGCTTGCCTGCCGATGAGGGAGCGCGTGCCACGCTGATCGAGCACAATCTCCGATTGGTGGTGTACATCGCGCGTCGCTTTGAAAATACGGGTACGGGGCTTGAAGATCTGGTATCGATTGGCACGGTGGGGCTGATCAAGGCAATCAACACCTTTTGTGCCGATAAGAATATCAAGCTGGCAACCTATGCCTCGCGCTGTATTGAAAATGAGATCCTGATGCACATCCGTAAGCGAAGCGCGCGACGGGGTGAGATCTCAATCGATGAGCCCCTAAATGTGGATTGGGATGGGAACGAGCTGCTCCTCTCGGATGTGCTCGGCAGCGAGGAGGACGGCGTTTCCTTTGAGCTTGAAAAGCGCGAGGAGCGTCGTGTGGTCAATGAGGCGGTTGCCGCGCTTGCACCGCGCGAGCGTCTGATCATTGAGCTGCGTTACGGCTTTTCGGGCAAGGAGGAGATGACACAAAAGGAGGTTGCGGACCTGCTTGGCATCTCGCAATCCTACATATCTCGCCTCGAAAAAAAGATCATTGCCGAGCTTAAAAAGGAAATTGCCGAAAAAATTTAAAAACTTTCGAAAAAGCACTTGCAAAAGCGTCGGTAGTGTGGTATAATCAAGCATAATGTGTAAAAAGAGAGGTGGAAAACATGAAAGCAGGAATTCATCCGTCCTATGAAGACGTAAGCATCATTTGCGCATGTGGCAATGTTGTGAAGACCAAGTCTACCAAC
>CAZOWH010000080.1:0-8476 GCA_964583425.1 uncultured Lachnospiraceae bacterium | reverse complement strand
TTTATTCATCTCTGCAAGACCGCCGATCGAGAGCAGCGAATCGTAGACCAGCTTTGCCATATAAATAGTATAGCAAGGCGGCGTGTTATACATAGAGCCGTTCTCTGCCATGGTCTTCCACTCCAGCATGGTGGGCATTTTGGGGTCGGCGTAGTCAAGCAGATCCTCGCGCACGATCACGATGGTGAGACCCGCGGGTGCCATGTTCTTTTGCGCACCTGCGTAGATCACGCCGAAGCGGCTGATATCCACGGGCTCGGAGAGGATGCAGGAGGACATATCTGCAACCAGCGGAATATCGCCCGTATCGGGGATATCGGCATACTTGGTGCCGTAAATGGTGTTATTGTAGCAAATATGTACATATGCCGCATCGGGACGGAACATATCACGCGTAAGTGTGGGAACATGGTCGAAATTATCCTCTTTTGTAGTAGCGGCGCATACCACATCATAGCCCATCTTCTGCGCTTCCTTGAACGCTTTGCCCGAGAACTGACCCGAAACCACATAGTCTGCCTTGCCGGTACGACCGATAAGATTTAGGGGCACGGCAGCAAACTGGGTAGAAGCACCGCCCTGCAAAAAGAGCACCTTATAGTTATCGGGAATGTTCATCAGCTCGCGGAGCATTGCCTCGGCATCGGCAATGATGGCTTCGTAATCGGGAGATCGATGAGACATTTCCATCACGGACATACCGGAATCGCCGTATGCGATCAGCTCCGATGCCGCTTTTTCAAGCACGGGCAGGGGCAGCATAGAGGGACCTGCGGAAAAGTTAAAGACTCTGTTCATATGAAACCTCCGAAAAATGCCGAAATGACTCGGTTTAAAATTAAAATAGATTAAATTCCATTATATACTTTAATTCGCGCACTGTCAAGTGCCTTGACAAAAAATTGTCAGGTGCAGTCGTACTAAACATCATTTTCCAAAGAATGCTATGGATATTTTTCGCTCCCCTTACAAACAATATCCTTGTCAGCACCACCAACATGTGTGAAACAAGGAGAAAAATATGAAAGCAACCGGTCTTGTACGTCGCATTGATGACCTTGGCAGAGTCGTCATTCCGAAGGAGATCCGCAGAACAATGCGCATTCGCGAGGGCGACCCCCTCGAAATTTATACCGACCGCGAGGGTGAGGTCATTTTTAAAAAATATTCCCCCATTGGAGAGCTTGCCGCGTTTGCGGGCGAATATGCCGAAACGCTGCACAAGACATGCGCCCTCTCCGTGGTGATCTGCGACAGGGATGCCGTAATTGCCACGGCGGGTGTACCGCGTAAGGAATACGGCGAAAAATCTTTATCCGATGCACTCGAGAAGATCATTGAAAACCGCACGCTTTATGTATGGCGCGACGGGATGGAGCGTATCAGCGCCATTGCTGAGGGTGGCAGCCACACGGTAAGCTGTGCCATGCCCATTCTTGCCGAAGGCGATATTGTGGGATGTGTGGTCTCACTCTCGGGAAACGACAAAAACGACAGAAGCCTCCCCGCCTCTGATGTGGAGAGCAAGCTGATACAGACTGCCGCCGGATTCCTCGGTAAGCAGATGGAATCCTAAAAAAAGTTGCACACCTCTTTTGGAGTGTGTGCAACTTTTTTGATATTCAAAAGAATGTGCGATCCCCTTTATTGCCTTTTCCACGGGCGATAGAGCTGTAACAGGGACAGCGCGCCATCTGCCTCGGCATGATCTTCAAGTGCTGCGAAAAAGCAGACCGCCAAAAAAGCATAGGGAACAGGACAAAATTCCCCGGGATTGACCATGGACATCAAAAGCAAGCCGAGATAGCAGAGGGCAAAGCCGAAATCGGTTGTGCGCCGCGCGCGCCAAGAGAGGCAAAAGCGTGTATACAGTTGATATCCCCATGCAAGGATGCCCGCAATACCGAGACCGCCCACAACCTGTGAAATAAAGATATGATACCAATTGATGGTTCCCTGCTTACCGCTGAAAAGATCTGCATTGCCGCGATAACCGAGACCGCTGCCAAACAGCGGATTGGCAAGGAAATCCTCAAAGCCGCGCGCAAGCAGCCTCCAGCGCACCTCTCCGTTATCAAAAAAGTCAAGCGAAACCGCGTTGTATATGAGAACGCCCATCAAATATCCCGCAGCCATAACGGCATAAATAAAGAAGGTACGGCTCCACATTTTTTTGACATAATCGACCTCGGTGCGCCAAGCCCAAAGGCAGCAAGCGACCAATTCAATGCCAACAAACAGCTGCCCGCCACGCGAGCCAACAAGAACCACTGCCACAAACATCAGGGCGGCAAATATGTAATGATACACACGTCGATCCTTTACGGCAAGTGATGCAGGCAGTGCGATCATAAGCATGGTGGCAATATTGTTGCTCCATTGCGGTACCTCTGCGATATAAAGAGAGCGATTTTCCAGCATAAGCGGCAGCATGTACGTAAAAACGACCGCCGCAGCCACGATACCCCAACGCAAAAGATCGGCAAGGAACGCCTCTCGGTCATCCTTGGTATTCAGCTCATTTTTCATAATCCAATAGGAGAGGATGAGACCCGGCCCGAGACCTGCCATAAAAACCAGCGAGGCAGGGCGAAGGTAATCCTCCACGGGTATCATACCGATACCGCCAAGCAGGGTTGCCGCACTGATGGCAACAAGCGGCCAAAACGATGCCCCACGCCGAAACGGCGGTTTTTTGCGAATGAGATACACTGCCATGGCTACCACAACCACGGGCAAAAGCCAAACGTAATTGACAAAAAACGAAAAGGAGTCATAGCAGAAGATAAGCAACAGGGACAGGTGTAAAAAGGGCAAAGTAAGGTAGCGCGTGCTTTTCAGCACCAAAAGCCCCACGCACAGCAAGCAAACCAGCGTAATGGCAAAGGGGGCGAGCCTTTCGGTCTCGCCCCCGGAGAAAACAGCCACGAGAAAGACCGCAAATGACAACAGATCACGATAGATCTCCGCCCCGTACTTCTCAATGACAGCCTTCATATTCATAAAATTCCTTTCACAGCCACAGCCGCCGATCATTGCTCATTCTTAGCACGGTATGCATACTTGCTATACTTGCTATAATGGCTATAGTTGCTATAATGAGAGTAATAACCGAATGCGCCCCTTGCGCTGACATCATTGAGTACAAAGCCCGCCATGTTGGCACGCATGGTCTGCATATCGCTAACCACCTGCTGCACGGCATCGATCTTGGAATAGCCTGCACGCACCACAATAATATAGGCAGAAACGAGCTGTGTAATCACACCCGCATCCGCAGTTTCAAGCAACGGGGGAAGATCGACAAATACATAATCGTATTGCTCCTTCGCCTGCGCCAGCAGCAGCTCCATCCTTTCGGAGGCAAGCAGCTCGGAGGGGTTGGGCGGAATGTGTCCGCAGGTCATCAGGTCAAGACCCTCATATGCGTTTTTCGCCACGCAGCTCTCAAAGGGCTTTTCCTCAATACCCGCAAGCGCCTCGGAAAGACCGTGACGGTCGGAGGAGAGCGCAAAGATCTTATGCTGTACGGGGCAACGCATATCACCGTCGATCAGCAAGACCCTTTTACCCAGCTTCGCAAAGCTGGTGGCAACATTGGCGATCACCACGCTCTTGCCCGCCCCGGCGAAGCCGGAGGTAACAGCAAACACGGGGCAGCCGTGATCCTTGATGGCAACATAGGTGAGGTTGGTGCGCAGGGTCTTAAAGGACTCTGCAACCGAGAAGGGCGTTTTGGCGCTCAGCAAGCGCTCATCATAGTCACGCTTGACGTGCTCGGGCGCCTGATTGGTATCAAACTGCGCATCGGCGGCACGCTTTTTCTTGCCTTCCTTCTTTTTGTTACTCCAGCTCGGGATCTGCCCGACAACAGGAAGGCTACCGGCATTTTTGAGCATCTCCTCATCATAAACGGTCTTGTCAAGAAATGCTCGAAGGAAGAAGATCACATATACGATCACAAAAGCAACAACACCGCCAACCGCTGTATTCAGCATGGTATTGGGAGAATCGGGAGCTTCCGCCAAGTGCCCGTATCGAATGAGCTTGATGTTGACATAGGTCTTGGTGCTATCGTTGAGCAGCAACTGCGGTGCCTTTTCCTCGATCACCTGCAGGATATCATACGCCTCCTGACGGTCGGTAGAGGAAACACGCACACCAAACACGGGCAGGGTGCTGTCAGCGGAGGTGGAGATTTTTGCCGAAAGCTGCTTCAGCGTAAGTTCCTTTTCATGCTTGGTATTATAGGCAGCCAGTATCTCACTGAGGAAGACGTTACCCGTTACCTCATTGGCGTAATTTGCCGCATATTGCGCGGCACCTATCTGATAGCCGCTGCTCATCACGCCAGCCTGTGCGGAGGTGTTTTCCACAGCAAATTCCGCAGTCGAGGAATATACGGGAGCAATCAGCAATTTGGTAAAGCCGAATGCGGCACCTGCGCCGATTACAAGCGCAAGCAGCAGCCAAATGATGCGGCGACGCAGCACCGCCAATAAAAAGCCAAGTGTGATCTCGTTTGTTTTTTCCTGTTCGTTCATCGATGTACTCCTTATTTTTGCTGATTATTTGCGACAGTACGGTCGTCTGCTCGATATGTGGGAACAAGCTGCTTGATCAAGCGCAGCAGCGCAGCGTTATCATTGGCATTTGCCGCTTCATGCATGGCATCAAGCGTATTGGAAAGCCGCTCACCGTTAAAATGAATGGGGTTGCCGATATAGATCTTCTTGTTGGGGGTTTGGCGCATACCCTCTTCATTGAGGAGCAGCTCCTCAAACAGCTTTTCACCCGGGCGCAGACCCGTGAAAACAATATCGATCTCCTCATAGGGCTTGTAGCCCGAAAGGCGAATAAGGTTTTCTGCCAAGGTTACGATCTTTACAGGCTCACCCATATCGAGCACGAAGATCTCACCACCCGTAGCATAGGCACCGGCCTGCAAAACAAGCGAGACCGCCTCGGGAATGGTCATGAAATAACGGATGATGTCCTTATGCGTGACGGTAACGGGACCACCCTCCGCGATCTGACGCTTAAAGAGCGGGACCACGCTGCCGTTACTGCCGAGCACATTGCCGAAGCGCACGGCTACATAATCGGTATGTACAGAGGAGGCGGCAAAGCTTTGCACGATCATTTCGCACATCCGCTTGGTGGCACCCATCACGTTGGTGGGGTTGACCGCCTTATCGGTGGAAATCATCACAAAGCGCTCCACGCCGAAATCATTTGCTGCCTTGGCAACATTGTATGTACCGAACACGTTATTTTTTACCGCCTCGGCAGGACTGTTCTCCATCAGGGGCACATGCTTATGTGCAGCCGCATGAAATACGATGTGGGGGTTGACTGCAGCAAAAACATCCTTGACGCGCCTTTCATCACGAACGCTGCCGATCAGCACCTTTAGATTAAGGTACGGGAAGTTGCGACGCAGCTCCATCTCAATATCATATGCGTTATTTTCGTAAATATCAAAGATGGTAAGCGATGCGGGGTTATGGGCTGCGATCTGACGGCACAGCTCACTGCCGATCGAGCCGCCGCCGCCCGTAACAAGGATGCATTTCCCCTCAATATACGCAAAGACCTCGCGCGTATTCACGGTGATGGGCTCACGACCGAGCAGATCATTGATGCTGATATCCCGCATTTGATTGGTCATGGCAGTGCCGTTCAGCATCTGATATACGCCCGGTAAAATACGCACGCGGCACTTTGTGCGAGCGCAGATCTCGCAAATTTCACTAATGCTTTGCTTTTTTGCGGACGGGATCGCCACAAATATTTGCGAAATACCGTATTTTTTAACTGCCGCCTCGATATCGTTGCGGGTGCCGACCACAGGTACACCGCACACACGCGTGTTTTGCTTTTCGGGATCATCATCGATAATGCAAAGCGGCATATAATCAATCTTATCAGAGGTCTTCATTTCTCGGATCATGGTGGTGCCGGCATCGCCGCCCCCCACTACCATAACGGGGATCTTATCCTTTCTGCCGATGAAATGATAGCGCCATGCATGAAAAAAGCGGAACCAGTAGCGAGAAATACATATCAAATTAAAAAGGATCAGATAAGCAATCACAAGCTCGCGCACATGAAGCTGAGCAACAAACAGATTAAACAAAAGAGCAACGACCAATGAAGCGAGTGTGCCGAAACAAATATACATCATCTCTTCAAAGCCGACAGCCTGTAACTGCATTTTATAAAGACCGCACAGGGCAAAAATTGCAAGAGTAACTGCCGCCGCAACGCCAATACCGAGCAGATTTTCAAAAAGATCCTCCACGCCGCCAAAAACAATGATGCGTGCAAGGAATATGGCAAGCAGCAGCGAGCACAGATCTACGAAAAGCAGCAAGGAGATTTTTCTTATTCTGTGCCAACAAATATTTTTCATCTATGTCACCTCATCAAAATCAATCTCGCACGGAACGCCCCGTGCGTTGTGGGCTAAGTCAAGGAAATACCGACCAGCTCACACCAAAGCCCTTAGTCTGTGGGGTCGGATAGCACGCGGTTTTTTTCCTTACGCTTTTCCTCACGCTCACGCTCGCTGCGTTCACGCTTTTCCGCCTTTTCCGCTTCATCGCGCTCGCGCTTTTTTTGCTTTTCCGCCTCGCGGCGCTCACGCTCTGCCTCATCGGGATCGGTATAGCGTGCCTCCAGCATTTCCTGCGCTACGGTCTTGAGATATGCGGAAAGTGAGAGAATGTCCAAAAGCGCTACAAAAAAATCGTGATCATTTTGCACGTCAAGCGCATCCTCGTTGAGGAGGGAGAGCACGATCTCCCCGGCACGCGCGCGATTGCTCTCCTTTACAGCAAGAAAGCGACGATATCCCTCGGTCAGCTCCTCGCCCGTAAAGCCGCAATCATTGCGCGCGCCTGTCAGCACACGCTTGATCTCACCAATCGAAAGCGTGTTTTTGAGCGCGTAGACAAGCAGCATTTCGATGATATGCTCATGCGTATATTTTTTGCCCGTGATAGGGCTGATAAGACCGTCCTTGGAATAGTTGTTGATCATGGTCTTGGTCAGCGCGCGCTCACGATAACGCGGTGATGCCGCGTTGTTTTTATCGGCAACGAGGCTTAAGATCTGATCGAGATACAAATCTATTGCGGGGATATCGGCATCGGCAAGATCAGCATCCTTTACGGCAACAGCAATCAATGCCTCCAATTCCTGTTGGGTCATGGCGCACTCCTTTTCATACGTGATAAGACATTTTTCGGCAACCATACATCCTTTATTATAATGCTTTTGTGAAGCAAAGTCAATAGCAAAAGCGTTTTTTGTGTTTTTCACGGCGCTCCGTAAAAAAGCAGAGCGCGCCCAAATCGAGTTCGCTCTGCTTTTTTTAGCAAACGGTATTCATTTTTTTGCACCGTCATCCCACAAAACGACCGTGCCTGCAGCACGCGTTTTTGCCATATCGATCAGGCGCTGGTTTGCTGAACCGCGAAAGCGCAGGCGAATATCCTTCAGCGCTGCCACAAATTCACCATCAACCAGCACATCGAAAAGAGACAGCACTTCATCGGTCACCTCGCACCGCGCACGGCTACCGCCCTGCAGCTCCTCAAGCGTGTAGCCCGAATAGCACCATATCGATTTGGTGGGGTATCGTGCTTTGATTTTCTTTAACAGCGGCAGGAGCGCACGCTGATTTTGCGACTCCATCGGCTCACCGCCGAGAAGCGAGAAGCCACCGATATAGGAGGGGGACATCAAATCAAGGATTTCTTGCTCCGTTTCGGGGGTAAACAGCTCGCCGTAGTGAAAATCCCACGCATCGGCATTGAAGCAGCCCAGGCACCGATGCGTGCATCCCGACACAAACAGCGAGACACGCACACCGGGACCGTTCGCTATATCCCGCTTCTTTATTGCACCGTAATGCATGATCAAAGATGAAGCACGCGCTCTTGGATCTCCTTGGTTCTACCCTGGTTCCAATACTGCGTACCGATATAACCGCAAGTGCGGCGTGCCACGTTCATCTTGTTCTGATCGCGGTTATGGCAGTGCGGGCATTCCCAAATGAGCTTGCCGTCATCCTCCACGATCTTGATCTCACCGTCATAGCCGCAAACCTGACAGTAATCGCTCTTGGTGTTCAGCTCGGCATACATGATGTTGTCATAAATAAACTTCATTACCTCAAGCACAGCATCGAGGTTATCTTGCATATTGGGCACCTCCACGTAGCTGATCGCGCCGCCGGGAGAAAGCTCTTGGAATTTAGATTCAAACGCGAGCTTATCAAAGGCATCGATCTCTTCGGTTACGTGCACATGATAAGAGTTGGTAATGTAGCTTCTATCGGTTACACCGGGGATCTTACCGAAGCGCTTTTGCAGGCACTTGGCAAACTTGTAGGTGGTCGATTCAAGCGGCGTGCCATAAAGCGAGTAGTTAATGTTCTCTGCGTCCTTCCACTTCTTGCACGCATCGT
>CAZOWH010000079.1:0-8605 GCA_964583425.1 uncultured Lachnospiraceae bacterium | reverse complement strand
CCGCCATGCTACGCACGCCGCCTCCGATCTCGCAAAAGAGACCGCACTCGGCTTTTATGCGGCAAACGATATCGATATTCGGCGTATTTCCGTCACGCGCGCCCTCCAGATCCACCAGATGCACGTGCGTGGCGCCCGCAGCGCGGAAATCGCGCGCCACACTGACGGGGGCGGTGCTGTAAACCGTCATTTGGTTGTAATCGCCCTTAAACAGGCGTACCGCCTTGCCCTCGTAAAGATCGATTGCGGGAAAGATCAGCATACCGTACCCTCCTTTTCGCAAAACGCGCGCAGGATAGAAAGCCCCGCGCTTCCGCTTTTTTCGGGGTGGAACTGGCAGCCCATCACGTTGCCGCAGGCAACTGCCGCTGTCAGGGTCGCACCGTATTCCGCCGTGGCGATCACCGATTCCGCACAATCGGCACCGTAATAAGAATGTACAAAGTAAACGCAGTCCCCCTCGTTGAGGTGCTTGAAGAGGGGATGCTTGTTCTCACCGAAGGAAAGGGCGTTCCAGCCGATGTGCGGGATCTTTAGCCCGGCGGGTATCACATCTGCGATGGGGCGGATCTCGCCCTTGATGAGTCCGAGCCCCTTGTGCTCACCGTATTCAAAGCTTTTCTCAAGCAACAGCTGCATGCCAAGGCAAATGCCCATAATGGGCTTGCCGCTTTTCGCAATTTCGATCACCACATCGGCAAGACCCGATCGGCGCAGCTTTTCCGCCGCATCGCCAAATGCACCCACACCGGGAAGGATCACGCGGTCAGCCGCGCGGATCACGGCAGGATCGGCGGTGACAGTCGCCTCGGCGCCGATGGCGGCAAGGGAGCTTTTGAGGGAAAAGAGATTTCCCACACCATAGTCAACGATCGCAACCATCAAAGAACCTCTTTCGTGGAGAGCACAGTGCCGCCAAGTGCGGCATTTTCGGTGAGTGCGGCACGCAGGCTGTGTGCCACGGATTTGAAGATACCCTCAATAATGTGGTGAGAATTGCTGCCCGAAAGCTGCTTGATGTGAAGCGTTACACGCGCCTCGCGCACAAAAGCAAGCCAAAATTCCTCTGCAAGCTCGGTATCAAAGGTGCCGACCTTTGCGGCAGGAATGGTCACATCGTAGCAAAGCGTGGCACGACCCGAAAGATCGATTGCCGAGAGAATGAGCGCCTCATCCATCGGCAGGATCATGTTGCCGTAACGGGCAAGCCCCTTTTTGTCTCCCGCAAGATCGGCAACGGCAAGCCCGAGGCAAATGCCCACATCCTCGGTGGTGTGGTGCGCATCCACCTGCAGGTCACCACGGCAGGTGAGCGTGAGGTCAAGCCCGCTGTGACGGGCAAGCAGGGTGAGCATGTGGTCAAGAAAACCGCACCCCGTATCAATATTTGCCGCACCCGTGCCACGCGAAAGCGTGAGCGTGATATCGGTTTCGGCGGTTTTTCTGTTGATCGTTGTTGTATTCATGCTTTTACTCCTTTACGATGTCGGCAAGCGTGTCGATCAGCGTCTGCATCTCGGCATCCGTGCCAACGGTAATGCGGTTGTATTCGGCAATGGGGGCGCGGTCGAAGTGTCGTACCAGAATGCCCCGCTTTTTGAGCTCTGTGTAGATCTTTTTGCCGCCCACGCGCGGATGGCGCACAAATAGGAAGTTACCCATTGAGTCGGTCATCTCAAAGCCCAGCCTTTTCAGCTCTGTTTTGGTATGTTCTCTGGTTTTTATGATAGCTTTGCAGTTTTGCTGTGTGTAATCCTCGTCCGCCATCACGCCAAGCCCCGCTGCTGCAGACATGCTGTTCACATTATAGGGGTTGGTGGAATATTTTACGGTGTTGAGATCGCGAATGAGGTCGGGGCAGCCGATGCCGTATCCGAGACGTGCGCCTGCCATCGAGCGGGACTTGGAGAAGGTGCGTGTGACAAGCAGATTGTCGTATTTGCGCACCAGAGGCGCTGCGGTCTCGCCGCCAAAGTCGATATATGCCTCGTCGATCACCACCACGCGGTTGGGGTTGCTCTGCAGTAGCTCCTTGATCTGTCCGAGGGTAAGCGTGAGACCCGTGGGGGCGTTCGGATTTGCGATAAAAAGCGTACCGTTTGCAGACTTATAGTCCTCAATATTGATGGAAAAGTCGGGGCAGAGGGGTATTTCGGTGTAGGGCACGTGATTCAACGTAGCAAATACACTGTAAAAGCCGTAGGTAATATTGGGGAACACGGCGGGATGCTTTTCGTCACAAAACGCCATAAAGGCAAAGTTTAAAATTTCATCCGAACCGTTTGTCAGCAAAATCTCATCAGCGGTAAGACCGTGATAGTCGGCGAGTGCCTCATGCAGTGCCTTGTAGGTGGGGTCGGGATAAAGCTGTAGGCTTGCCGCTGCCTCGCTTGCCGCGGCAATTGCCTTTGGCGAGGGGGGAAAGGGCGCCTCGTTGGTGTTCAGCTTGATATACTTTTTGTCGCGCGGCTGCTCACCCGGGGTGTAAGGGGTGAGCGCGCTGTATTTATTGGTAAAAAATTTACTCATGGCTCTCCTTGGGGTGAAAATGCACCCCGTTATACGGTTTTATTGATCTTCAAGGCGAATGGTTGCGCTTCTTGCGTGCGCACCAAGCCCTTCCTTTTCTGCAAAGTAGGCAACGTCTCTTGCCACGCGCGAAAATGCCTCCTTGGTGTAGTAGGTGTACTGTGTTTTCTTCACAAAATCATCTACCGACAAGGGGTTTGAGAAGCGCGCCGTGCCGCTGGTGGGCAGGGTGTGGTTGGGACCTGCAAAATAGTCACCGAGCGCCTCGGGGCAATATTTGCCCATAAAGATCGAGCCTGCATGGCGTACGCCGTCAAGATAATCAAAGGGATTGTCCACCGCCAGCTCAAGGTGCTCGGGAGCAAGCTCGTTTGCCACATCAATGGCGGTTTTGAGATCCTCTACCACAATAATTTTGCCGTTGTTGTCGATCGAGGCACGTGCGATCTCGGCGCGTGAAAGCTGCGGGAGCTGCTTTTCAAGCTCCGCGCTCACTGCGCATGCCAGCGCCTCGCTTTCGGTGATCAGCACGGCGGAGGCAAGCTTGTCGTGCTCTGCCTGCGAGAGCAGGTCTGCCGCAACATACGCTGCATTGGCAGTCTTGTCCGCTACCACCAGAATTTCACTGGGGCCTGCGATCATATCAATGGAAACGGTGCCGAAAACCTGTTTTTTCGCTTCGGCAACAAAGGCGTTGCCGGGACCTACGATCTTATCCACGCACGGCACGCTTTCGGTGCCAAAGGCAAGCGCGGCGATCGCCTGTGCGCCTCCCACCTTAAAGATGCGGTCAATGCCCGCAACCTCGGCGGCGGCAAGGATCACGGGGTTTACCTTTCCGTCTGTCTGCGGTGGCGTGACCATCACGACCTCACGGCAGCCCGCGATCTTGGCGGGGATCGCATCCATTAAAACCGTGGAGGGGTAAGCCGCCGTGCCGCCGGGGACATAGAGCCCTGCGCGGTCAATCGGGATCACCTTTTGCCCCACCACAATGCCGCTTTCGTCATTGAGGATAAAGCTGTTACGCACCTGCCGCTCATGAAAGCGGCGGATGTTTGCCGCCGCGCGGCTGAGTACATCAAGAAATGCGGGGTCGATGAGGGAGAGCGCCTCGGCGCGCTCCTCGGGGGTCACGGCAAGGCTTTCAAGCCTTGCCTTATCAAATTTTTCGGTGTAGGCAAGAAGCGCCTTGTCGCCGTCCTTTCTTACGGTTGTGATGATATCGGAAACGATATCCGCCACACTGACCTCGGGCACCACACGCGAAAATATCTCGCTGTTCGGTACCTCACCGTATTTTAAAATTTTAATCATGCTTTGCTCTCCACCTGCGCGGCGATCCCGCGCACGATCTTTTCAATGGTTTCGTTTTTAAATTTAAAGCCTGCCTTGTTGGCAATCAGACGTGCGCTGATCGGTACAACGGTGGCAAACACCTCAAGGTTGTTTTCACGCAGCGTGGTACCCGTTTCCACAATATCCACGATCACGTCCGAAAGCCCGATGATGGGGGCGATCTCAATGCTGCCGTTCAAGTGAATGATATCGATATCGCGCCCCTGTGCATCGTAATAATTTTTGGCAATGCGCGAAAACTTGGTGGCAACGCGCAGTGTGCGGCGGGGGTCATCGTGAAAGCCTGCGGGCGCGGCAACCGCCATACGGCATTTGCCAAGGTTCAGGTCAAGGAGCTCGTAAACATCGGGCAGGTATTCGAGCAAAATATCCTTGCCCGCTACGCCGATATCGGCAACGCCGCGCTCAACGTAGATCGGCACATCCGAGGGCTTTGCCCAGAAGAAGCGGAGTCCCAGCTCCTTATTCTCAAAGATCAGCTTGCGGTTATCCTCGTGAATGGCAGGGCAGGGGAAGCCCGCCTTTTCAAACATGGCATATACCTTTTCTCCAAGGCGACCCTTGGGCAGTGCAACATTAAGCATTTGTTTCAAGGAGCTTACCCTCCCTTCCGTCAAATTTTAAAAGCCTGCGGTAACGCAGCTTTGCAGGTACGGCACGCTGTGCCATTACACGTTCACCCGTAGCGGCAATGGCTTCAAGCGCCGTGCCGAGCGCTGCGGGGTCAGCTGCCTCGTCATACAGCATCACGGTATCCACATCATAGATGAGGTCACTTTCGCCTAAACGCTCCAGCGCATCGAGATATACGGCAAAGCCGATGGCATTTTCACTTTTGCCCATTTTGCGCATGAGCCCGTCATACTCGCCACCCGACAAAAGCCCTTCTGCGGCGCCTGCCACAAAGCCCTTGAACACGATCCCGTTGTAGTAGCCGATATCACCTACCACCGAAAAGTCAACGCGCACGATCCCACCCATGGGGGAGCGCTCAAGCGCGGTGAGAAGCGTGGAAAATTCCTGCAGCAGCTCGGCAGGTACAATGCCGTCAAGCGCGGGCAGCAGGGTGGGGAGCACCGCTTGCGGCGCGCCATAGGAGGTCACAAGCTTTTTCAACACCTCGGTCTTATCGGGGTCGGTGCCCGCTGCCGCGGCAATGGCTGTCAGCTCGTGCAGGTTCTTTTCACCGATGCAGCGAAGCAGCTCGCGGCGTGTGTCGGCATTTACCTTCAGCGCATCCAGCACCGCCGAAACGATGCCAAGGTGCGAAATATCGAGAACGGCATCGTCAGCAATGGCAACAAGGCTCTTTGCCGCGAGGGTCAGCACCTCAAACAGGCAATAGGCATCTATCTCGCCAATGCACTCAAGCCCCACCTGCATGATCTCACGAAAGGCGTGTGTTCTGCCCGAAACGCGGTAAACGTTTTCTTGATAATATACCTTTTCCATGCCACCCTCGCCGCGGCTGTTTTTGACGATCGAGAGGGTCACGTCGGGCTTCAGTGCCAGCAGCTTGCCGCTGGTATCGGTAAAGGTGATGATGTTATCGGAAATGAGGAAGTCCTTGTTACGAACATACAGGTCGTATTCCTCAAATTTGTTCATTTTATATTGCGTGTAGCCGTAGCTGCGGTACAACGCACGCAGGGCAAGCGCGGCGCGCTCGTCTTCCTGCAGGATCCTTTGCTCGTTTGTCATTGCTTTGCGGTCTCCTCATTTAGCTTTTTCAGAATCTCACTGTAGCCGCCGCTGCCGTAATTGAGGCACTTGTTCACGCGGCTGATGGTGGCGGTGCTGGCACCCGTCAGGGAGGAAATTACCTGGTAGTTCTTACCTTTCGAGAGGTACATGGCAACATCCAAGCGCTGTGCGATCTCGCGGATCTCCTTCACGGTGCAAACATCCTCAAAAAAGCGGTAGCATTCTTCCACCGAGTTAAGGCGCAGTATCGCTTCAAACAAGCGGTCAAGGGATTCGCTTTTCATATCCATCATTCTCATAATCTCCCGTTCTGTGTAATACCCACATATTTTAGCACTTTACCGTGCTAAAGTCAATACCTTTTTGCAATCTTTTTTAGATAATTTTTTCTGCTTGCCCCGCGCGCTTGAGAAAAGCAGTCGAAAAGGGGATTGCAAGGTGCTTTTATACCTTATTATTAATAACGCGCGCGTGCGCAAGTATGTTTTGCCCGTTGGCTTGCATATAAAATGTATTATTATGCGTGGTTTTGAGGCGTTTTTGGTCAAAAATCATCGGTGTTGTGTTCAAGGTGCACAAATTGAATTCAAAAAAACATTTTTTGTTGGCGGTTGTGCCAAAAAACATTTTTGGGGTATTGACATCATACATATGCCGTGCTATAATAGCACCATATTATTTTATTTGTAACGCGAGGTGCAACATGGCTTATATCGCTTCTACTGTCAGCGTAGCCATTATATGCGCTATTCTAGGTCTAGTCGTGCTTGTCAAGGGCTTTGATCTGAATAGTGCTGAAAGTTGCGCCATGCTTTGCAAAACCACAGCAGTTTCTTAAACGGTAGGCATCCCCGTGGGGAGAGTGTAGTGAGACCGACCGGCGAGAGAAAGTGTTAATGATTTGAAATGCAAACCTTACGGTCTGAACTTTCAGAACGTAAGGTTTTTATTTTCCCAGAAGGAGGGCAAGATTATGAAAATGACGGGCGCACAAATTCTGATGGAATGTCTGCTCGAACAGGAAGTGGATACCGTATTTGGGTATCCGGGCGGTACGATTTTAAACGTGTATGATGCACTGTACCGCTACAATGACAAGATCAAGCATGTGCTGACCGCGCACGAGCAGGGTGCCGCACATGCGGCCGACGGCTATGCTCGCAGCACAGGCAAGGTAGGCGTATGCTTTGCTACCTCGGGCCCCGGTGCCACCAATCTCACCACCGGTATTGCCACCGCACACATGGATAGCTCCCCCGTGGTGTTTATTTCCTGTAATGTGGCGCGTAACCTCATTGGTAAGGATTCCTTCCAGGAGGTGGATATTACGGGTATCACCATGCCCATTACCAAATGCAATTATATTGTGGATAATGTCGAGAAGCTTGCCGATACCGTGCGTGCCGCCTTTGCCATTGCCAAGAGCGGCAGACCCGGTCCCGTGTTTATCGATATCCTCAAAAATGCTACAGGTGAGAAGACCGAGTTTGCGCCGTTGCCCGTTGAGCAGCATTACATCGAGGGCAAGCTTGGCGCCATGATGCGTCGCTCCTCGCAGGATTTTAAAGCACCCGAGGTGGATGTAAAGGATCTTGAGATCCTTGCCGATATGATCAAAAAATCCGAAAAGCCCCTGCTGATTTGCGGCGGTGGCGTGGTGCGCGGCAGAGCACACAAGGAGTTCCTTGAATTTGCCGAAAAGATTGATGCACCCGTTGCCATTACCCTGATGGGTGCCGGCGGCATTTGCGGCAGAAATCCGCTTGCCACGGGTATGATCGGTATGCACGGCACGCAGGCATCGAACATGGCATGTGACGCGTGCGACCTGCTGATCTCGGTTGGCTGCCGCTTCTCTGACCGTGTGGCGCTTGCTCCCAAGACCTTTGCTAAGCAGGCAAAGGTGGTGCACATCGATATCGATCGTGCTGAGATCAATAAGAATGTGCACACAGACCACCACATCGTGGGCGATGCTAAGCGCGTGCTGGCACAGCTGAATGAAATGGTTGCTCCCGCGGATCACAGCGACTGGAAAAAGTACGTATTCTCCTTTAAGACCGAGACAGAGTATGACGATACCGACGAGACTCTGACCCCCAAGCAGATCCTTTCCTCTATCGCCAAGATGCTGCCCCAGAACACTGTGGTGGCAACCGATGTCGGTCAGCACCAGATGTGGTCGATCCAGCATTTCCGCTTTGATTATCCGGGTCAGTTACTCACCTCGGGCGGCTTCGGTACCATGGGCTTCGGCCTTGGTGCCGCCATCGGCGCAAAGGTCGGCAACCCCGATAAGACCGTGATTCACATCACGGGTGACGGTAGCTTCCGCATGAACTGCAACGAACTTGCAACCGTGCAGAATTACGGTGTGCCGATCATCACCTTTGTGTTTAACAACAAGACCCTTGGCATGGTGCGTCAGTGGCAAACACTGATCTATGACAAGCGCTATTCGCAAACGACACTTACCGACCGCGGCCCTGACTTTGTGGCACTTGCAAAGGCATACGGCCTTGGCGGCGCACATGTAACCAATGTAAAGGAGCTGGAGGCAGCGATCGAGGAGGCTATGAAGTGCGGTCACGGCTATGTGATCGACTGTGCCATCGATATGGATGAGAAGGTGCGTCCCATGGTTGGCGGCGGCTCTCATATCACCGACTTCCTGCTCAGCTGAAAGGAGGAAAAGACATGACAAACGAACTCAAAAGACAAACGCTTGCCATTCTCGTTGACAACGAGTCGGGCGTGCTCTCACAGATCTCGCGCCTTTTCTCCCGTAAAGGCTATAATATTGAATCCCTCGCCGTCGGCGCCACCGAGCATGTGGAGACCTCGCGGATCACCATTGAGGTCATGGCTGACGACGATCAGGCAAAGCTGCTGGCAAACCAGCTGCGCAAGCTCTTTCCTGTGCACTCCGTGAAGCTCCTCACCGCCGAAACCTCTATTCGCCGTGAACTGGTGCTTTACAAGGTGCGCACCCCCGACAGTGCCGTGCGTAATG
>CAZOWH010000078.1:0-8658 GCA_964583425.1 uncultured Lachnospiraceae bacterium | reverse complement strand
GACTTTGGCGAGGCACTGAAAAAGGTGCTGGCGGAATACGCCCCCGACCGCATCCTCATCGAGCCCTCGGGCGTGGGCAAGCTCTCCGATGTCATTCGCGCCGTTGAAAACGTTGGATCGGATCAGCTGGTGCTTTCGGGCTTTGTTACGGTGGTAGACGCCAAGAAATGCCGCATGCACATGCGCAACTTCGGCGAATTTTTCAACGACCAGATCGAGCACGCGGGCACCATTGTCATGAGCCATACCAAGGGGCTTTCCGAGGATAAGCTCCACGAAACCGTTGAGGCGCTGCGCGCACACAACGAGGCTGCCGTGATCGTAACCACCGATTGGGATGAGCTTACCGGCGCACAGCTGCTTGCCGCCATCGCACGCACCGATACACTTGCCGCCGAGCTGAAAAAGCTGCAAACAGAGGAGGTCTGCCCCGTTTGCGGACATCATCACCATCATGACCATGAGCATCACCACCATCATCACGATGAGGAGTGCCATCATCACGAGCATGACCACGAGCACCATCATCACCACCACGATGAGGAGTGCGATTGCCACGACCATGACCACGAGCACCACCATCACCACCACGGCGAGGAGTGCCGTCATCATGAGCATGACCACGAGCACCACCATCACCACCACGGCGAGGAGTGCGATTGCCACGACCATGACCACGAGCACCATCACCATCATGACGGCGCATGCTGCTGCCATGAGCACGGACACGACCACCACCATCACCACGCCGACGAGGTATTTATCAGCTGCGGCGCAGAGACCGCCAAGCGCTTCTCAAAGGACGAGCTTGAAAAAGCCCTTGCCGCGCTTACCGATGAGCACAAATACGGCATGGTGCTGCGTGCCAAGGGCATTGTGGCAGGCGAGGGCGACACATGGCTCCACTTTGACTACGTGCCCGGTGAGCCCGACGTGCGCGAGGGCAGTGCCGCCATTATCGGACGCCTGTGCGTGATCGGCGCAGAGCTCGATCTGCACGCTCTTTCCGACCTCCTTGGCGTTGTGCTGAAATAAGGTGAGCGATATGGCAAATAATATTCCGGTATATCTCTTTACAGGGTTCCTTGAAGCGGGCAAGACGCGGATGATACAGGAGACCCTTGAGGACGAAAATTTCAATGACGGCTGCAAGATTTTGTTGCTTGTGTGCGAGGAAGGCATGGAGGAATACGACCCCTCCCGCTTTTGGGGCAAAAACGTCCGTCAGGTAGTGATGGAGCGTGAAAGCGATCTCACGCCCGCTTTTCTCGATAAGCTTGCCCGCGAGCACAAGATTGACCGCGTGATGGTGGAATACAACGGCATGTGGCAGCTGGATACCCTTTATGAAAGCCTGCCGCGCAGCTGGTACATCTTCCAGCAGCTCCTATTTGCCGATGCCACCACGGCAATTGCATATAATGCAAATATGCGCAGCCTGATGGTAGACAAGCTGCAAAACGCCGAGCTGGTGATCTTCAACCGCGCCGACAACGCCGACCGCCTGGAGCTGCACAAGCTGGTGCGCGGCATCAGCCGCCGCGCGCGCATTGCGTTTGAGACTGCCGCAGAGGAGCTTGAATACGATGAAATTGAAGATCCCCTGCCCTTTGACGTAAACGCGCCCATCATCGCGATCGCCGACGAGGATTATGCCCTCTTTTACCGCGATCTCGCGGACGAAATGCCGAATTATAACGGCAAAACGGTAAAATTCAAGGGGTTAGTTGCACGTGACCGTGCACTCGGAAAGCGCGCCATTGTGATCGGCAGACACGTGATGACCTGCTGCGAGGATGATATTGCCTACCAAGGCGTGGTCTGTAACTTTGACCGTGACGTCAGCCTGAAAACAGGCGAGTGGGCGATCGTAACCGCCAAGATCAAGGTAGAGGCACACAAGCTCTACGGGGGCGAGGGTCCCGTGCTCTACGCCACCGATATGGCACTCACCTCCGAACCAAAGCAGCCTGTAGCAACTTTTTACTAATGGACAATAAAAGGGGCTGCCTCATTTAGCGCCGAGCAAAAACACACAAAAGAGAAAAAAAGAATAAAAAAGAAAACCGCTTTTTTCTGTCACAAGCATGGCAGCGAAAGCGGTTTTGTTTATTTCCTTATGCGAGAATTGCTTTGCAATTCTCCCGATCCTCGCGATAGGCAGAAATTTTCGCGAATTTCAATTTTTTATGTGTGTTTTTTAGATACGCTCTGCTTCCCCTGTCGTACCTTTGCACGCCGACGGGGATCAGATCGTGCCTTCTGCATCTAAATGAGACAGCCCCTTTGCTTGCCTTTGGCAAGCAAAGCACCCACTCCCCCAAGCCTTTGGGAAAGGCGCTTTTGTGATTTACTGATACTGCTTCAGCTTATAACGCAAAAATAAAATCAGCTCAAGCGGAATACCCACCAGAAAAACCAGCCAAAAATTATAGACGAGCCAGTGAAAATACACCGATGCAAGTGTGGTCCACATAATGACGGATTGCAAAATAAACATCACCAAGCCGTTAAAGTTGTTGCGCCCTGTAAGCGTCACAGCAAGGCAGGAGACGGGGATCGCAAACACAAAGACCGTCCAAAACACCTGTTCCCGAATGGTGAGCGTGTAAACAAATATAATCGTGGCGATCAGCCAGACCACAGAACCGCACATAATGCACAGCCAAATACGATATCCCATAGAATCACGGCTGCGCTGCTTTTTTTCCGACACACGGCATTCCTCGCTGATCAGATCATTGAGGGTGATACCGTAAAATTCGCAAAGCTCGCAAAGCACATTGATATCGGGCAGCGTGTCGCCGTGCTCCCAGCGGGAAATCGCTTTATCCGAATAGTTAAACCTTTCGGCAAGCTCCGCCTGCGTGACACCCTTCTCACGCCGCAGCGCGGCAAGATTGCGCGAGATCGCGGACTTTACATCCTTCAAATCGTGCAGCTCCTTTCTTCATCATAAAACATCCCGTTTTACAGATAGATTTTAAATATGTGCCCAGTATATCACATTTTTTGCAAAAAATCAAGCCATTTTCCCGTATTCTCACTTTTGTAGAGTCGCTTTTCCACAAAAATGAGAGCACCGAGAACTATGTTAAGAGTATAAAATCAAAAATCGTCCTGTTCAAATACGGGCGCATGTGGTAAAATATTTTCAAAAGCGGACAGAATGAAAAAACGGAGGCGGAAGGGATGCCAAAGCCAAAAATCGTATATTATACCGACGAGCAAAACGATGAATTTTCCACCGCCAATATCACCCCGCGCCGTATTGACGAGAGCTATTGCTATGTTCACAGTAGCGCCTTTAAGCGCTTTACCCACTTTTTTTGGTACCGCATCGTGGCAATGCCGCTCGCCCTGCTTTACACCCGTATCAAATTCGGGCAGCGCGTGGAGGGCGGCGAGTGCCTGAAGCGTGCCGCCGACACCGGCTATTTTCTTTACGGAAACCACACGCAGATCATCGGCGACCCCCTTCTGCCACAGCGGCTTGACCGCCGCCGCGACAAATATATGATCGTGCACCCCGATAACGTATCCATGCCGATCCTTGGCAGGCTTACACCGTCGATGGGGGCACTTCCGCTCCCCGACACCCTGACTGCCTCAAAAAATTTCATGGCGGCGATCTCGCAGCGCCTTGCGGAAAAGAAAGCGATCGTCATTTATCCAGAGGCACACATCTGGCCCTATTATACGGGTATTCGCCCCTTTCCCGATACCTCCTTTCACTATCCGGTGAAATACGGCGCACCCGTTTATTGCTTTACCAATACCTACCGAAAGCGTCGCTTTCGCAGAACACCGCGCATCGTTACGGTAGTAAGGGGGCCGTTTTTTGCCGATCCCAATCTGCGTGCAGCACAGGCACGGCGCGAGCTGCGTGATCGCGTTTATGCTGCCATGTGTGCGGATGCGGCACTTTCGGATGCCGCGTATATCGAATACCGAAAAAAGGAGCCCGATGCATGATAAACATCCTCTTTTGCGGCAATGACAAGGTTTTTGACGGCATGCTGACCTGCTCGCTCTCGATCCTAAAAAGAAGCCGTTTGACCGAGCCCATCACCTTTTATATCCTTACCATGGACGTTTCCCACATCAAAGAAACCTATCTGCCCGTGAGCGATGCGCAGGTTGCCTTTTTTGAGCGGGCTGTGAAGCGCTACGATCCCGCCCATCGGGTCGTTAAGATCGACGTGACCGACCTTTATCTGCACGAGTTTGACAAATGCCCCAACGAGCAGGCATACTGCTCGCCCTATACGCTCATTCGCCTGTTTGCCGATCTCACCGACCTCCCCGACAAGCTGCTCTACCTCGATGTGGATGTAATATTTAATCGGGATATTCGCCTGCTTTATGACATTGACGTGGAGGGCTATGAATACGCTGCCGCACGCGATCATTACGGTAAATATCTCATACACCCCAACTATATCAACGCAGGTGTGCTTTTGTTCAACCTGAGGCACATGCGCGAAACGGGGATCCTTGAAAGGGCGCGCACGCTGATCAAAACAAAAAAGCTGATGTTTGCCGACCAAAGCGCGCTTTTGCGTGCCACCACGCGCAAAAAAATGCTGCCGCAAAAATATAACGACCAAAAATTTTTACACAAGAGCACGGTGGTGCGGCATTTTTCAAAGCGTCTGTTTTATTTGCCCTACCCCCACACCGACAATATCAAGCAATGGCACATAGAAAAGGTACACAAGGTGTTCCGCTATCACCAATTTGACGATATATTTGCCGAATATCTTGATCTAAAGCAAGAATTTGAAAGGAGCCTTACAACGTGAACAGTATGCCCATTCCGATCTTTTACGCCTGTGACGATAACTTTGTCAAATACACCATCGTTTCACTTTCCTCCATGATCTCCAATGCCGATAAAAGCCGCCGCTATCACATATACATTCTCAACACCAACATCTCCGCCGAAATGCAGGAAAAGGTGTTCGCCCTCCAAAACGAGCAATTTGAGATCACCTTTTCGGATGTATCGGAGTATCTTCAATCGATCGCGGATAAGCTCCCCTTGCGTGATTACTACTCCAAAACCACGTATTTCCGCCTGTTTATTCCCGAAATGTTCCCCGAGCTTGACAAGGCACTCTATATTGACAGCGATACCGTTGTAGCGGGGGATATCAGCCGTTTGTTTGACACCGACATTAAGGATAACATGACAGGCGCCTGCCACGAGCAGGCAATGGTGCAGGACGATATTTACGGCACCTACGCCGAGCAGGTCGTGGGCATCTCGCGGCACAATTTTTTCAATGCAGGCATCATGCTTATCAACTGCCGCGAATTTCGCAAGCGTAGGGCGCTTGACCGCTTTATCGAGCTTCTGCACACCTATAATTTTGTGGTCACGCAGGACGAGGACTACCTCAATCTCATCTGCAAGGACCGCGTTTTCTGGCTGGATCAGCGTTGGAACACCGAAATGGAGGGCGCCATTCCCTATCCCATTGAGGAGGCAAACATCCTGCACTATATCATGGTACACAAGCCCTGGCACCACGTGGATTGCCGCCACGGTGATATTTTTTGGCGCTACGCCGAGGCAACCTCGGTCTACGGCGAGCTGCGCGCCGAGCTTGACGCCTACACCGATGCCGAGCGCGAGCGCGACCACGTCTGGGCGGAAAATCTCCACAAGCTTGCGCTCTCCGAGATCGAAAAGGAGGATAACTACCTCAATCTGCTCAATCGCACCAAGCGCGCCGCTGACAGGGTGGAGACCGTAAAAAGGATAGAGCAGCTTGAGAAGGAGGGGCGCTTTACCGAGGACGTGGAAAACGACCCCCCGGGAGAGGTTTTGCTGCCAAGCGGTGTGGATTATTTAAAAAAAAAGCCCACCAGCAGACTAAAGCAATATCACGCCACCCGACTGGCAAGGCGCTTTCTTAATAAGATCCTGCGCGAAAAGCAGCTTATTGTTCGGGAAATACGCGGCGCGGAGCACTGGCAGGAGCTGAAGGGCGGCGCCATTGTGACCTGCAACCACTTTAATGCCTTTGATACCTTTGCCATGCACCTGGCATGGGAAAAGGCAGGGCTTCCCAAGCAAAAGCTTTACCGCGTAATTCGTGAGGGAAACTACACCTCCTTCCCCGGCTTTTACGGCTACCTAATGCGCAACTTTTACACGCTGCCTCTCTCCTCCAACCGCGAGACCATGAAGCACTTTTTGCATGCCGTCCATACGCTTTTGGAGCAAAAGCAATTTATTCTCATTTATCCCGAGCAAAGCATGTGGTGGAATTACCGCAAGCCCAAGCCCCTGCAAAAGGGCGCCTATTCTATGGCGGTACGCAACAACGCCCCCATCCTCCCCTGCTTTATCACCATGCGTGACAGTGACATCATCGGCACGGACGGCTATCCCGTGCAGGAATATACCGTGCACATCAGCGCACCGATCTATCCGAGGGCAGAGCTCTCCTACGCAGATAATGTAGCCTACCTGATGCAGAAAAACACACGCATTTGGCGAGAGATCTACGAAAAGGAGTATGGGATCTCGCTGCTGTATACCACCAAAGCACAATAAGGATGGCTGCATGCCAAAGTCAAAATATCAATACAAAAAGCCGCACACGGCGCACCCGTGATAAAGCAGGTGCACCGTGTGCGGGCTTTTTGTAATTTCATTCAACGAAACAGCACACATGCCTTTGCGCAAAAAGTAAGTGCGGCAATGGCGCCCTATCTCGCTCACGCGAGATGAAAAGAAACCAAACGGGCGAGCCGTCCGGTTTCTTTTACCGAGGAGCAACGCGGCATCACGCAGTTTATTGCGCAGAGGGTTAGGTCATGGTGACAGCCTGCAATTTACCGTCCTTTATCGGTAATTCGTCAATGCAGAGCTCGCGGTTGTGCTTATAGGTATCGCCCACGCGGCGGCGATGATATGCCACATAGTGCTTACCCTTAAAGTAAAACGCGCTGTTATGTCCGGGACCGTCGGCAATTTCGGCAGCCTTTAGAATATCGCCGTAATATTGGAAGCCCGAGGTCGGCGTATCGGCAACGCCTGCCTTTACGCAATAGGTGCCATTATGCCACTTGCCCGTGGAATACATCAAGTGATATTTGCCGTCAATGATCATCACGTAGGGCGCTTCCACATAATCCTCGGGCGTGATCTCCTTGGCAATGCCGTCATAGCATGGCTCATCCATTTGCAAAAAGCCATCCATGGTGTCATTCATCTTGCACACCATCATGTGGCGCCAGCCGCCGTAGTAAAGATAGATCTGCCCATCGGTATCCTTAAACAAATGCGCATCAATTGGCTGGGCGTTGTTATAGATCTTATTGATCAGCGGGCGACCGTCGGCAAATACGTTTTTAAAGGGACCCACGGGTGTATCGCAAACACCGATGTAAAGACCGCCGATCTCCTCCTCGCTGTGGATATCGTTTGCGGCAAAAATGAGATAATACTTACCGTTTTTATCGATCACGGTAGGCGCCCAAATTGCGCGATGCGCACCGTGGTAGGTAGACATATCAAGGATGTTATGATAGACCTTAAAATTCTCAAGATCGTCGGTGGTAACAAGGTCAAGGTTCAGTTGCTCATCAAAGGGCAAGGAGTTGGTAACGTACATATAGACCGTATCGCCATAGACACGGGATTCGGGATCGGCATACCAGCCGGTCACAACAGGATTTTTCATAGCAGATCTCCCTTTTTATTTGATATCTTCATTGTATCATATTTTAAGGAAATTGCAAGAGGGTTTTGCGGGCAGCGAAAATTTTTCGTTGGCTCACTGTGCAGAAAATCCCGCTGCCAAAAGCTGCACGGCAAGGCAAAAGCCCCGTTGAAAGATCAGCTCCTCGGCAATTTTATCAAGCTCCGCGTGGCACCGATCCAATTCCTCGTACAGCGCCTTGGCGGCTTCATCCAGCCGCGCCACCAGCTTATTCTCGGCGGTGATCAGCGCCCGCTGCCTCTCGTGGTACTCCTCATTCAAGTGAAAATCCTCGATTGGCGCTATGCGCCCATTCCATAGGTCGGATAACATGTTGTTCATAAGCGGCTCCTTTTGCATCATGTGTGTTGCTTTTTTAACATTATAGCAACATGTATGATGCATTGTCAAGCGCAACATGTATGTTTCGTGATATAATCTCCTTGTTGCACAAAGAAAGGAGCATTTTATTATGATTTTTTACCAAAGAATAAGGGATCTGCGAGAGGATAACGATAAAAGCCAAGAGGAAATTGCAACGCTGCTAGGCACCACGCGCCAGCAATACGCGCGCTGGGAAAGCGGACAATGGCAGCTTCCCATCGAGCATTATAAAACCCTTGCGCGCTATTATAACGTTTCCATTGATTTTCTTTCGGGATTGATCGACACCCCGCGCAAATTAAGATAAGCGCACGGTGAGAGCATCCCGCGAATAAACACACAACACACTAAAGCATATTTGTATGGATAACAAAACGGAAAACGAATTGCCAAAAAGAAAACGGTTGCGATTAGAAAGCTTTGATCACAGCACCTCCGGCGCGTATTTCATCACAATATGCACAAAGAATCGAGAAATGTTATTTGCACCCGTAGGGGCGGATGTGGTGCAATCCTTTAAACGATATTCTACCGTTAATACACAAAATGGTAAAGG
>CAZOWH010000077.1:0-8673 GCA_964583425.1 uncultured Lachnospiraceae bacterium | reverse complement strand
GATTCCCGTGCGTGCTTCCTTCTGCAATTATTCCGCAGGCGTGCTGTGGGTAGGCGATTATTATCATAAAACGGTGGCGGATTACGCTACCCCCGAATGGAGACACCTTACCGATGCCGCGGGCAATGAGTACGGCGCTTGGACGGTTGGCTACTATCTCGACGATACCGAAAGCGAGATCACGACCGAGCGCTGGACCGTTGAGGAGGTTGAGTGTGCCAAGCCGGATATCGTTTTGGCTATCAAGGATTGTATTCAGGGCTTTGCCGTGGTAGACAACTACATTGTCCTCAGCCGTTCCTACGGCAGAGCAAATAATTCGCAGATGCTGCTTTACGACAATATTTTGGATACCGAGGCGGATGGCACCGTGGAGTTTAACGGTTTAAGCGCTCCCTTGTGGTATCTTTCCACTGAGGCTGTCACTTACACCGTTCCTCCTATGTCCGAGGGCGTTGCAGTACATGATGGTGATCTCTTGATCCTGTATGAATCGGCAGCCACAGCATATATGACCGGCGGCAAGTGCCCCACCGACTACGTGTGGCGCATGACAATGCCGGAATAAGCGCAACAATTCAACAAATTTCGTCATTTTCCTTGACAAGAGTGAAAAATAATGATATAGTCATTCTATAATCAACTTTCATGGAGGGTTAACATGGGAAGAGACGATGTGAAAATACTGCAGGCACGCATTGAAGCGGGCGAGAAAACAGAAAGAAAGGAAAAACAAAAGAAAATGAAAAAGGAACTTAAGACTAAAAGAGATGGCCTCATGAAGGATTTTAAGAAGTTCATCACCAAGGGCAACATTATAGATATGGCTGTCGGTGTTGTCATCGGTTCTGCGTTCAGCGCGATCGTAAACGGTCTTGTTAAAATGATCATCAATCCCGTAATTGCACTTCTTACGGGCGGTGTCAGCCTTGACGGCTGGAAGACCGTGCTTGAGCCTGAGGTTGTTGACGAAGCCGGCCAGGTCGTAACCGCAGAGGTTGCCATTTTGTGGGGTGAGTGGTTCCAGACCATCATCAATTTCTTTATCATCGCACTCAGCATTTTCTTGGCTGTTCGCGTGATCTCGGGTATCACCCGTCGCCTGAAGGCAAAGGAGCTTGCCGCAGTTGCCGAGGCAGATGCCAAGAAAAAGGCTGACGAAAAAGCAAAGGCAGAAGCACTTGCTGCAGAAAATAAGGCAAAAGAGGATGCACTCGCCGCCTTCTATGCCAATGTTGAAAAGCAGACCAAGCTGCTTGAAGAGATTGCAAAGAAATAATTACAAAAAGGGACGAACGTGTAACGGTTCGTCCCTTTTTGTTGTAGCTTTGGTGCATAAAACCACCATTTGCAGTAGCGGAATAAAAGTGTTGTACTTGACTTGACAACTTGTCGACCGCCTGCGGTGGATGAGGAGGGAGAGGGTAAAGTATGTTAGATAGCAGTAGAAGGAAGATACTCTCCATGGTATCTGTCCATATCCTATGGTCAAATTCTCCTCAGCTGTTAGATCTTCAATCGCCGCCTTCCTGCTGTAAAAGGCTATTTTTGTGTAACCTTGCTTTTGGCAGTCGCTGCTTATCTTTTTTTGCGAGAAAATGCTCGACAATCGTAATACATTCGTAGTATAATCAAAGTAACCTAAAAATAGAGGTGAGCGTCTTGTCAGATAAAAAGTTTGTGATATCCACCAAAAAATATCGCGGTGATTCTGCCGTTCTCTCGGTGCGTTTACCAAGCGAGCTGATCAAAAAATTAGATAATATCGCCGAGCAGACAGGCAGAACCAGAAACGAGATCGTGCAAAAGTGTCTCGAATTTTCGGTTGAAAATCTTGAGGTCAAATAACTAAGAGCAAGGAGACACCATGGCAATTTTTAAATGTAAGATTTGCGGCGGGTCGTTGGAGATACAGGAAGGTATAAGCGTTGCAACCTGTGAATATTGCGGCACCAAGCAGACGTTGCCGCGGCTTGACGACGAGCGCCGCGCCAATCTCTATGATCGCGCCAACCATTTTCGCCGCAATAACGATTTCGATAAGGCAATGGGTATCTATGAGCAGATCCTCAACGAGGATGCTGCCGATGCTGAGGCGTATTGGTCTATCGTTCTTTGTCGTTATGGTATTGAATACGTAGAGGACCCCGGCACGCGCCGCCGCGTGCCCACGGTCAACCGCGCACAGTTCACCTCTATCTTCGATGACGAGGACTATAAATCTGCCATCGCAAATGCGGCAAAAAGGCGCCGAATGGTGCTAAATTTTGTTTCGAATGCGGCGAAAAACTGTAAGGAGGCGTGACAAATGAAAAAATCGGCAGTGCATTATAGTATTATTTGGCTTGTTTGTCTTGTTCTTTTCAATGTTATCACGTTCGTAACGCCAAGCGACATTGGCAATAAGTTTAATGCCGGCTTTTGGGTAGGGTATATTTTTGTGACGGCGGCTTTTGCAGGTCATCTTGCTTGTGCAATGCTGGCGTTGGCAAGGAAAGAATTGAAAACAACATTCTACAACCTGCCGCTTATACATGTCAGCTACACGGATATTGTTTTGATGCTGATCGTGGGTGGTGTTTGCATGGCTGTGCCTGCAATCCAATATTGGGTCGCCATTATTGCATGTGCGCTCATTCTCGGTATTTACATAATCGCCGTGACCAAGGCAAGCGCGGCAGCTGCACTGGTAGCGGGTGTGGATGCACGCGTTGCCCAAACAGCGCTGATGCATCAGTTGACCGATGAAGCAAGATCCGTTATGCTTGCCGCAGGCGGCGAAGCCTTGCATGTCGAGGCAAAAAAGGTTTATGAGGCATTGCGCTATGCCGATCCTACCGATCATGCCACGCTCGCGGAGCTGAATTGGCAGATCAAGAGCGCATTGCACGCATTTTCTGTTGCCGTGACAAGTAAGGATCTCGAGCTTGCCGCCGCGGAGGCTCAAAATCTGCTTGCCATGCTGGAGACCCGCAATATGCAATTAAAGGCATTGAAGTGATAAAAAGGAAAAATTAAAAAGGACGAACCGTGAGTGGGGCGGTTTGTCCTTTTTTGTCATATCCTGTTAATGCGGGGAAAACCCGCAGAAAGGATATATCATCTTATGGCAACGCTTATCAATCAGGGAACGCTCTTTTTCACGCCGCAGTACGGCGAGCAGCAGTCCCTTTCCTCCAATATCACCACCACCGAGGTCAGTGTTGACTACGGTCTTGAGGTCAGCCATGGCGCATCTCCCACCACCTTTGTTGTAGGAGATACCATCACCTATACCGTTTTGCTTCGTAACACGGGCTCGGGCACGCTGTATAACCCCTTTGTTACAGTGGAAGCCGAGGGCGGGGAGCTTTCCTATGTTGAGGGGAGCGCTACCGCCTTTTTGTTTGCGGAAGGTGACGTTACCGCCGTGCCCGTAGTCGTCACGCAAAGCTCGCCCATCACTCTTGAATTCGATACCACTATCCCCGCGGACGGCTTTGTGTATCTCGTTTACAGCGTTGTGGTGGAAAGCGCCTCGGAAAACACCATCGTTTCTACCGCCATCGGCGGCGCAAATGAGGGGAGTGAAACCGGTCCCACCATCACCGATCGCGATACTGCCACCATCACCCGCACGCCTCTTGCTATCGTGAAAAGCGCGCCTGATACCGCAAGTGTAGGCGATACGATCAGCTATCGGTTTACCATTACCAATCAGTCCGAGGAGGCGATCACCTTGGATAGCCTTACCGATCAGCTGCCCGAAAGCTTTTCCTTCACCATGGCAACGCTGAATGTAAACGGCAGCAATGTGCCGCTTGTAGCGGGCACCGATTACACCGTCAGTCAAGCAGGTCTCTTTACCCTCGATCCCGTAGCGCTGATCTCGCTCCCCGCAGGCGCAACCGCGCTCCTGACGATCAGCGGTGTTGTGACCGCTTAAAGGGACGTCTAAACACAAAAAGTCCACCTACGGGTGGACTTTTTGTGTAATTGAGGGTGTGATTTAAATATTTACGGTGCCACAAAGTCTCACGTCATCGGCAGCGGCGGCAACCGATACGGTGTAGGCGCCCGGTAGCAGCTGCCAGCCGTTTTCCCACACGCGAAGGTCATCCTTAGCTACGGTAAGCGTTACTTGCTTGGTCTCACCTGCCTGCAGTGTCACCTTGTCAAACGCCTTCAACTCCTTTTGGGGTCTTGTGCCGTCGTTTTCGGCGGGACCGAAGTAGACCTGTGCTACCTCCATGCCGTCAACATGAGAAGTGTTGGTAATGTTGAAGGTCACGGCAATTTCGCGGTCGCTTGCCGAAAGTGAGAGATCGCTATATTGGAATTTTGCATTGGAAAGACCGTGACCAAACGCAAACAGGGGCTTGATGCCGTCCTTTTCAAATCCGCGGTAGCCTACAAAAATATCCTCGTTATAGCGGCAGTTGTCCTTTTGGTATTCGCCGTATTTGTGCGCGGGCGAATCCTCAAGCCTTTTGGGAATGGTGAAGGGGAGCTTGCCCGAGGGGCAAATGTCGCCCTTGATGATATCTGCCAGCACATTGTCGCCCTCCATGCCCGCATACCACTGCCAAAGCACGGCGCGCGCCTTGTCGATCCACGGCATTGCCACGGGCGAGCCCGCGGTCAAAACCACCAACGTATTCGGGTTTGCGCCAAGGAGCAGGGGAATGAGGCGATTCTGCTCACCGTGCAGCTCCATGTCGGGCTTATCAAAGCTTTCGGTGTCAAAGGAGTGGTTAAGACCGCCGCAGAAGATCACTGCATCGGCTTTTGCCGCACGGCGGCAAAGCTCCTCGTCGGTCATATTCTCACCGCCGCGAGACCAAAGGAACTCCAGCGGCACGGTGCCGATGGTAATTGCCTTGATAAGGATTTCCACACGGTCCCCACGCTTAAAGGTGCGGGTAAATTCATAGGGAATGCCGTTGTTGCTGCTCTTGAATTTCCATACCAGCTCGCCGTTAAAATAAAACTCACTGCCTCTGTCGGCATTGAGATAAAAGGCATATTCGCCGTCGGCAGGAATGTTGAGGGTCGCGGTAAAGATACGGGAAACGCCCTTGTGCACTTTCTCCACCTTGTTAACAAAGTGCACACGCGGCTCCACCCTCAAATACGCCGTTGTCAAAGCATTCCATGCGGAACGCGCGGCAGCTTTAAAGCCGGGCAGATAGATCTCACGCAGGCGCGGTCGCTCAGCTCCGCGTTCACGTGGCTGCGATCAAGCTCTTGATTGTTGAGCGCGTAGTGCTTCACGCAGGCGGCAGTATCGGTGCTCTGAATGCCCTCGATCACGCCGGGTACCATTTTTGCCACAAGGCAGGGGTCCTCGCTCATGTATTCAAAATTTCTGCCGCAAAGCGGGGTGCGGATGATGTTGACACCGGGACCGAGGATAATATCCTTGCCTCTGTGTCTTGCCTCCTCACCCAGCGTTTTGCCGTGTAGCTTGCCAAGTGCCTTGTTCCAGGTGGCGGCAAGTGCGGTGCCCGTCGGGAGGTAGGTACAAAAATCGTTGTCCCAGCCTGCGGTGCGCCACAAGTGGCGGTGCCCCTCCTCACGCACGCCGTGAGGGCCGTCGGACGTAGTCAGCTCATCAATGCCTTGAGAGGGAATACCCGCTGAGGCAAATTTCGAGTTGCCGTGGCACATCTCCACCTTTTCGTGTAGTGTCTTTTTGACATGATCTCGTCAATTCTTTTTTCAATGTTGGTCATGTGCAAGCGCTCCTTATTTGTGATATTTCATTGTAGCATAAAACGGTTGATTTGCAAGGTGTGCGCTATGATTGCGGCAAAAATTGCGGCAAAAATCCTCTCACACGCAGAGGGGCGCAAAATTCCGCCGTGTTCTTGACACTGCTCGCGCAAAATGATAAAATATAAGCAATCATAACCCCTCGGAGGTAAACCCAATGAACACCGTACCGCTTTTGGAAGAATTCAAGACCGCTCCCGCCGTTTTTGCGGTAGGGAACGAGTATCAGATCATGGTGCCCGTCAAAAGTGATCTTTTGTTTTGGGTCACCGTTGGCGATGAGGCTTTTTACGACCATACCAATGGCATCATGCGCTCCGCCGTCCGCGTGCATACCGTGCATGTGCCAATGGCACTGCTTGACCGTACGGGCGCTTACACCGTGCATTACCGTAAGATCATCGATCGTAAGCCCTATTTTCCCGAAAGCGAGGATACGGTCAGCGCCACCTATCCCTTTTATCCCGTTCCGACCGATCGCCCCGTGCAGATCTATCATCTCTCGGACACGCACGGTAATTTCACCTATCCCGCCGCTGCGGCAGGATATTTTGGCGACGGCACCGATCTTCTTATCCTCAACGGCGATATTCCAAATCACAGTGGCGATATTGCAAATTTCAATCTCATTTACGAGCTCTGCGAGGCGGTAACGGGCGGCTCTCGCCCGGTGGTGTTCTCGCGCGGCAATCACGATATGCGCGGACTCTATGCCGAGGAGATCACCAACTACGCCCCCACCGATCACGGCAATTCTTATTTTACCTTCCGTGTGGGTAACGTGTGGGGCATTGTGCTTGATGCGGGCGAGGATAAGCCCGAAAGTCACGAGGAGTATGGGTTTACCAACGTGTGCCACGCCTTTCGCCTTGCCCAGACCGATTTTATCAAAAGGGTGATCGAAAATGCCGCAACCGAATATGCGGCAGGTGGCATCACACACCGTCTTGTGATCGCGCATCATCCCTTTTCCTATGAAATGAAGGAGCCCTTCAATATCGAATACGAGGTTTACCGCGAATGGATCGATCTGCTCGGCACACATGTAAAGCCTCATGTGTTGATCGGCGGTCATCTCCATCGAACGGAGGTAAGGTTGGAGGGCGGCGCGCTCGATGAGAGGTGTGCCGTTCCGGTGGTCGTTGGCTCCTCGGCGCTTCGCCGCAATGAGGAAAAGCAGGTCGTGGGCTACACAGGCGTCGCAATCACGCTCCTTGAGGGGAGCATCAAGGTGGAATTTACCAACGAGGCACACGAGGTAAAGGGCACCCACGAAATTTTGATGTAACGGGGGATACCATGGGTAAATTTATTATTACACGCTCTGCGGCAGGAGACCGCTTTTTCCTGCAGTCGGATAGCGGGCACACGCTTGCTGTGTCACGTCATTATGCCACGCTCGATGCCTGCAAAAAGGGCATTGCCAGCCTGATTGTCAATGCGCCCGTGATCCCCGTGCTTGATGCCACGGCGGGGGAGTACGGTCCCAATCCAAAATTTGAGATCATTGCTGCCGAAGTGGGCTTTGCGTTTTTGATGAAATCCGCAAACGGCAAAAGCGTGCTGCACTCTCCCGCCTATGCCACCAAAAAGGCATGCCTGCGCGCCATTGCCATGCTGAGGCGCGGTGTGACGGATTATGAGCTGCTGTTTCATACCAAGGAGGGGCTTACCCCCCTTACCATGAAGGCGCCAAAGGGTGCCGCGGCAAAGCCCGCCGCAGATCCTGCCCCAGCGGTGATCCGCCGCAGCAAGAAGCCCGCCGCGCCGAGCACATTCCCCGATATTGAAGAGCAGCTCGATCCCGATCTCCTCGACCCGATCACAGAAGCCGTAGAGGTGACGAAGACTGTGGATGCTTCCGAGATCGCGGCGTCGGCGAAGCCTGCGGAGCCAATGGGGAGTACAGAGGTTACTGAATTTGCAGAGGCTACCGCGCCTGTTGAAGGGGCAGAGGAAGCCCCTGCGGTTTCCGCAGTGCCGTCAACAACGCAAGATGCCGCGCCCGTCACCCCGCGTCTCATTCGTTTGCAGCCCATAGACAAGGTTCCATCGGTGCCGCCCTCCAAGCCTGCAAAAACACAGACAAGCAGTGCAAAAGCACCCGCAAAGCGCCGCGGGATTTTGGGCATTATCTTCAAAAAAGAAAAATAATAAACTTTTTGGGCATTTGCTCTTGATAAATTTTCATCAATGTGGTAAAATATTACTGTTTTGAAATTATACTCCGCTCCGACGGGGCATCAAACTTATGAAAGGTGGATCATCAACATGACCTACAACAAGAAAACAATCGAAGATATTGACGTTGCCGGCAAAAAGGTTATTGCCCGCTGCGACTTCAATGTTCCTATGAAGGATGGCGCCATTACCGACGACAAGCGCATTGTCGGCGCACTGCCCACCATCAAGTACCTGCTGAAAGAGGGTGCTGCCGTGATTCTTTGCTCTCACTTTGGCAGACCTCACAACATTCTCGATGCCAAGCTTGAGCTTGATAAGAAGGAAAAGGCAAAGGTTGCCGCACTTCCTGAGGCAGAGCAGGCAGCTGCTACCGCAGAGTATCTCGAGAAGGCAAAGGGCGACGATAAGAAGTTCTCCCTGGCACCCGTTGCAAAGAGACTTTCCGAGCTCCTTGGCATTGAGGTAAAGATGGCAAAGGATGTTGTAGGCGCTGATGCAAAGGCAAAGGCTGCTGCCCTCAAGCCCGGTGAGGTCCTCCTGCTTGAGAACGTTCGCTTCCACAAGAAGGAGACCAAGAACGATCCCGAGTTTGCAAAGGAAATGGCTTCTCTCGCCGAGATCTATGTAAATGATGCATTCGGTACCGCACACCGTGCACATGCCTCCACCGCAGGTCTTGCTGATTACCTGCCCGCAGTTTGCGGCTATCTCATTCAGAAGGAGATCTCCATCATG
>CAZOWH010000076.1:0-8708 GCA_964583425.1 uncultured Lachnospiraceae bacterium | reverse complement strand
TTCTGTTAATTCCGTTTCCATATCCTTTTTTCCACAAAGCTCCTCCAGCGTTTCGCAAAGGCGGTGGGGCGCTTCATGAAAAATCATGGTACGTGTCTCGTTTTTCAGTGCCGCAAGGCGTGCACGGTGCTCCTTTTTGTCGCGCGGCAAAAAGCCCTCAAAGCAAAAGCGCGCGGTGGGCAGACCCGACAAAGCAAGGGCGGTAATACCCGCACAGCAGCCGGGCACCGAGGTCACGGGCACGCCCGCGGCGGCGGCAAGCGCCACCAGATCCTCACCGGGGTCGCTGATGGCGGGCGTGCCCGCATCGGTCACCAGTGCACAGCTCTCGCCATTTTGTAAGCGCTCTACGATCACGGGTCCGCGCTCGCGGCGGTTGTGGTCATGATAGGAAACAAGTGGGCGTGAGATGCCAAAGGCGGCAAGCAGCTTTGCCGTGTTACGGGTATCCTCAGCTGCGATAAAATCCACCTCGGCAAGCGTTTTTTTGGCACGGTCGGAAAGATCGGCAAGGTTACCGATGGGGGTGGCAACCAGATAAAGCGTGCCGCCCACAATGCGGTTTTTTTCTTCGTTTGACATAGGGTGTCCTTTCTCCCGCGGTGGCACGGGGGAGCTTGGTATCATAAGATGGTTGTGAGAAAATTTTTGAAGGGGTGAGCGCATGGCAATTAAAATCTACATCGATCAGGGGCACAATCCCGTCAATCCGAACGCGGGCGCGGAGGGAAACGGATTGCGCGAGCAAAATATTGTTTACCGCATCGGGCAGGAGCTGGCTACGCTCTTGCGGCAAAGCGGCAACTATGAGGTGCGCTTGTCGCGCCCCACGGCAGATACCCAGCTCGGCACCTCAAATGCCTCCAGCCTGCGCTTGCGTGCAAACGATGCAAATACATGGGGGGCGGATTATTTCCTCAGCCTGCATACCAACGCCTCCGAGCTTGCCGCCGCCACGGGGAGCGAGGCATTTGTGTTTGCGCTCGGCGGTGTTGCCGCCGCGCTTGCCACCGATATTCTGGCGGCGCTGCAGGCCGAGACGGGCTTACCCAATCGCGGTGTGTTTGCGCGCCCCTCGCTTTATGTGCTAAAGCGTACCAATATGCCCGCTATTTTGCTTGAGCTCGGCTTTATCACCAACGCGCGCGATGCGCGTCTCATGAATGAGCAGCCCCAGCTGTTTGCGCGCGGGATCTATGAGGGGATCGTTGAATACACGGGTCTTGCGTGAGCTGTCACGCAAAAAACAGCAAAACGGTATTAAAAAATGCCGGTATCGTAGATTTTTTGTGCCATATGCGAGAGTGCGGTATCGCCAGCCTTGCTATGCAGAAAGAGGGGCGGCAGCACAGTAAGCCCCTCGCCGCCGCCAAGCTTTGCCTCAAGCAGTATCATGGCGGGTGCGGCGGCGGGATTGTCATGCACAAACACGACCCGTTTGGGGGCTAATTTGTTCTCGCGCAGTGCCGCAAACAGGCTTTCGAGCCGATCGGGGCGGTATACCACATAAAAAAGCCCACCGTATTTGAGGCACCTTGCCGCAGCGGCGGCGAATTCGGCAATGCCGCCGTCGGTCTCATGCCGCGCCGTTTGCTTGGCACCGTGGGGCGAGGAAAAGCCGCTGTCGGTACGCATATAGGGCGGATTTGCAAATACCGCACCCACCTCGCCGCCAATCGTGCCGGCGTTAAGCTCGCGCACATCCCCCTCTCGCACGGTAATGCGGTCGGCAAGACCGTTGAGCGCCACGTTGCGGGCAGATAGTGCCGCCATTTCGTGTTGTAATTCAATGGCGGTAATATGTGAAAAACGCCCCCGTGTGGCGGCTAACAGCGAAATAATGCCGTTGCCGCAGCCAAGCTCCAGCGCGCACGCGCGCGGGGCGGGGCGCAAAAATGCGGAAAGCAGAAACGCATCGGTGCCAAACGCAAGAGCGTTTTTCTTTTGAATAAGGCACAAATGCTCGTTTACCTCATCAAGCCTCTCATCGGCTGCAAGGGGAATGTCGTGATACATAGAACTCCTTTGGTAGCAAGCGCTACCGAAAAAGACTGATTTTAAAGCGCAAACCTTAAAACCAGTCTTTTTTCATTTGCATTTGTAAAAATTACTCTGCCTGAGGAGCGCCAACAGGGCAAGCACCCTCGCAAGCACCGCACTCTACGCACAGATCAGCATCGATCTCGTATTTGTCTGCGCCCTCTTTGATCGCCTCAACAGGACATTCGGGCTGGCAAGCGCCGCAGGAAATGCAAGCATCGGTAATTTTGTAAGCCATGGTTATGTACCTCCGTAAAAATAGATTAACACTGTGGTTGATTTAATTGTAGCACATTTTAAAAAAAATGCAACCGTTTTTTGCGAAAAAGTTAAGATAAATTTCTGTAAAATCTGTTTTGCTTATGCAGACATGGTGTTTTTTCGTATTGGATTAAGCATTTTCGGCAGAGCCGGCAGGTGACGCAGCAGCACTTTGCTTGTCAAGCACGGTCAGCTTATCGCGGTGGTAGAGGGTGGGCGCCCCATTTTCTGCATTATCGCACAGAACCTTGACCATGCCGGTGAGAGGCGTGGCATCGACCACAGTGCCAGCACCGTCCGGTGTCATCACGCGGGTATCCTTTTTGGGGGTAAGGGCTGCCTCCGCGGCATAGCTTTCATGCTCGTATCTGAGGCAGCACATCAAGCGCCCGCAGCAGCCCGAGATCTTTGAGGTGTTGATCGAAAGTCCCTGCTCCTTTGCCATCTTGACCGAGACCTGCCCGAAATCCGAGAGGAAGGTGGCACAGCAGAAGGGTCTGCCGCACATGCCAAGCCCGCCGATGAGGCGCGACTCGTCACGAATGCCGATCTGGCGGAGCTCAATGCGCGTGCGGAAAACGCCCGCAAGGTCACGCACCAGCTCGCGGAAGTCCACACGTCCCTCCGAGGTGAAGTAAAAGAGGAGCTTGGAATTGTCAAAGGTATATTGCGCGTCCACAAGGTTCATGTCAAGCTTGTGCAGAGCGATCTTCTCAGCACAGATCTTCAGTGCCTCAACTTCCTTTTGGCGGTTTTCTGCCTCGTGTGCGATATCCTCGGCGGTGGCGCGGCGCAGGACCGAGCGTAGGGGCTGAATGATATCCTTTTCCGCCATCTTGCGGTTCAGCATGACGACCTCGCCATACTCGGGACCGCGTGCGGTATCCACTATCGCTGCCTCGCCGATCTTAAAGCGTGTGCCTGCGGGTGCGAAGAAATAGATCTTGCCCGCCTGTCTGAAGCGCACGCCGATCACCTCCACTGCCTTGCCGTCGGGCACGGGGAAGCCGCAGGGCACATCCTCTACAAGGTACGCGGCAGTGGCAATATCCACCTCAAATTCCTTGGTATCAACGGCATTGCTCTCCGCCAGCTTTTTTTCTGCCTGTGCCACAGGCGAGAGGAATGAAAGCGTGGTGGGTGCCGAGAACTGTGCATCCAGATCCTTTTGCAAACTCTCGCTGATCTGCGGTGCTACCGGTGCGGCTGCGCGGCTTTCCTGCTTTTGCGGGCGGTTGTCGCGGCGGTTTTGCTTGTTTTCGTGTGCACGGCGGTCGCGTCGATCGTTCTTCTGCGGTGCGGCGGGCTTTTGCTCACCGCCCTGCTTGGGTGCGGGCTGTTGCTTTTTTGGCGTTGCCTGCTGTTGATTTTGGGGCGTATTGCTGCGCTGCTCGTTGCCTTGCCCGTTTCCGCGGCGATTGCCTCTGTGGCGGTTGTGGCGCTTGCCCCCCTGACGGGCGGCATCCTCGCGCGCCGCACTCTTTTCGCTTGTGCGGCTATCACCCGCCGGGCGGCGCGGCTCCTGCGGTCGCTCGCCGGGTACGATAAAGTTTCCGGGGCGTACCGAAATACGGGGCTCGCCCTCTTTTTTGTTTGTAAAGCTTTTCTTTTGATTTTCCATGATTACTCCAATTTAAAGACCGCTTATGCGGTAAAGAGTTGTGAAAGCAAACGTGTTACGGTCAGCTTCACATTTGCATTGGCGGCAAGTGCCGATTTGGCATCCTCGATCGCCGCCGATACGGCAAGCAACTTTGCCGTGGTGAACTGTGAGGAGAGTTCGGCGGCGCTTTCCCGATCCGAGAAGAACAAAAGCGGCGCCGATTCAGTGCGTGTAAGCAGTATTAGATCGCGCAGCGCAAGCATGAGCATGGAAAGCTCAGCCGTGATCTCCTCGCGATTGCTGCCGAGGGATTGAAAGAGCAGCAGCAGCTTATCCTGCGCGGTGCGTGCGGCAAGCAAGGAGAGTGCTTCGGCTGCGTGTGCGCGCCGCTCCATATGCGGTGCGCGCTTTTTGGGGTCAAGCAGGGTCAGTGCCTCGCCGATTGAGCCACCCGACAGTGCGATCAGCGCCTCAAACTCCTCGGGGCGCTCACGCAGCAGCGCGGGCGCGCCGCCTGCTACCGCCTCGGGGGCGGTCAGCAGATAGTCGCGCATCGTGTCATGATCGATGGGCTGTAAGCGAAAGATCGGTGCGCGTGAGCGCACAGTCTCAAGCAAAGCGACGGCATCCTCCGCAAGCAACAAAAAGAGCACGAATGCGGGGGGCTCCTCAAGCGTCAGCAGCAGGGCGTTTTGCGCCTGTGGGGTCATGGTGTGCGCGTCCTCTATGATGTAGATCTTTACATCAAGGTCGTTTGGCACGGTGGCTATCCCGGCGCGCAGCTCGCGCACGGTGTCAACACTCATGGTGGCTTTGTCCGCGGGTCTTGCGACCGTGATCACATCAAGGCAGTTGCCCGACGCGATCTTGCGGCAGAATTTACAGGTGCCGCAGGGCAGAGGATGCCCGTCACTTTGGCGGTTTTCGCATGCTGCCGCCATTGCCATCTGCAGGGCAAGGGTGTGCTTGCCGCTGCCGCGCGGTCCCTCTAAAATATAGGCGTGCGAAAAGGAATGCTCGTAAAATTCAGTACCGATACGGCGGCAGAGTGCGTGATTGCCCCTAATTTCGGGGAAAAAGCTTTTCACAGACATGCCTCCTCTCGGGTGTTGAACGTTATAATATCCTCATCATAATATTATAACAAAATAATATCTCTCTGTCAATCCCGCAGTAAGGAACTTTGCGGAAATTTGCGGAAAGTTTTTTGGCGAAGCTTTTGCGGTGTAATGCACATATTTTTTAATTTTTTTCAAAAATGTAAATAAATTACAAAATTTGTGAATTTTTCACGAATAAAGTGTTTCGAAATCCCTTGCAAAACCATACAGATAGTAGTATAATAATATATAGTATGAACTGACATACTAAGATTCCCGTATTTTACCGAAGGGGGGAGTTGTCATATGCAGCATAGCGGAAATTTAGCGCCGTATCTGTTTCATCAAGGCACAAACTTCAAAAGTCATGAGTATCTCGGTGTGCATAAGACCGAGGGGGGATATGTCTTTCGTGTTTGGGCGCCTCATGCGACTGCTGCGTTTGTTGTAGGAGATTTTAACGGTTGGAGTGAAATGCACCCGATGATACGCGTGACCGAGGGTGGCGTATTTGAGGGCACCGTGCCTGCCGAGCTTTTCGGTAGCGGTAGCCTTTATAAGTTCAAAATGCACACGCCCCACGGTGATGTTTACAAGTCCGACCCCTATGGCACCTTTGCAGGGCAATACCCCGAAACCGCTTCGATCTATTTCGATATCGAGGGCTACGAATGGCGTGATGCGGGCTGGCTGCGTTATCGCCGCCGCGAGGCGAAAAAGTCGATCGAAAGTCGTCCTCTTAACATTTACGAGGTGCATCTCGGCTCTTGGCGACAGCACGCCGACGGCAGCTGCTTCACCTACGCAGAGACCGCGCGCGAGCTTGCTTCTTATGTCAAGCAGATGGGCTATACGCACGTGGAGCTTTTGCCCGTGATGGAGCATCCGTACGATGGCTCATGGGGCTATCAGGTTACGGGTTATTTTGCGCCCACCTCGCGCTACGGTACGCCGCATGATTTTATGGCTTTTGTGGATACCATGCATGAGGCAGGCATCGGCGTCATTCTTGACTGGGTACCCGCGCATTTCCCAAAGGATGCGCAAGGACTTTACGAGTTTGATGGTGAGCCGCTTTACGAGTATCAGGGCAAGGACAGGCAGGAGCACCGCGGCTGGGGCACACGCTGCTTTGACGTGGGTCGTGAGGAGGTGCAGAGCTTTCTCATTTCAAACGCTACCTACTGGGTAGAAAAATACCATGCGGACGGTCTGCGTGTGGATGCGGTTGCCGCGATGCTCTATCTTGACTATGACCGCCTCCCCGGCGAATGGGTGCCAAACGTCTACGGTGACAACAAAAACCTTGAGGCAATAGCATTCTTCCGTAAGCTGAATGCCCATATGCGCGGCGCGTTTCCCGACGTTATGATGATCGCCGAGGAATCTACCGCATGGGGCAATCTCACGCGGCTTGAGGATGGCGGCCTCGGGTTTACCCTCAAATGGAACATGGGCTGGATGAACGACACCCTTGCCTATTCCGAGATCGATCCTATCTACCGCAAATACAGCCACGGAAAGCTGACCTTTTCGTTGGCATATGCGTTCGGGGAAAAATATGTGCTGCCCATTTCTCACGATGAGGTGGTACACGGCAAAAAATCCTTCCTTGACCGCAATCCAGGCACATATGAGCAGAAGTTCGCGGGCGCGCGCGCGCATCTTGCTTATATGATGACTCACCCCGGCAAAAAGCTTTTGTTTATGGGCAGTGAGATTGCCCAGTTCCGTGAGTGGGACTATGAAAGTGAGCTTGAATGGTTCCTGCTCGATTACCCCAAGCATGCTGAATTTCAGCAGTATGTGGCGGCACTCAATCACCTGTATCTTTCAACCCCCGCGCTCTTTGAGCAGGACGGCGGCTGGGAGGGATTTCAGTGGATCGATCCCGACAACTGCGACCAAAGCGTGATCTCCTATCGCCGCATCGGTAAACGGGGTAAGGAAGTGGTCGTTATCATCAATTTCACGCCCGTTACGCGCGATAACTTCCGCGTGGGGCTTCCTTGCCGCGGTGTGTGGCAGGAGGTGCTCTCGTCCGACGATGTGCGCTTCGGCGGCACGGGTGTTACTAATACGGGTGACATTCGTACAGAGGATAAGCACATGCACGGACTCCCGCAATCGGCAAAGCTTACACTACCGCCCCTTGGCGCGGTCATTCTAACCTGTAAACGTAAATTCCCAAGCAAGCGTAAATCCTAATACAGCAAAGACTCCGCAAATACCCTTTTTGAACCCCAGCGACCTTTTATTTGTACTAAAAGCCATGGAGGATATATCATGTTCAAGAAGAAAGAATGTGTGGCAATGCTTCTTGCCGGCGGGCAGGGAAGCAGACTTTACGCCCTCACCGACAAAACGGCAAAGCCCGCCGTTACATTCGGTGGCAAATACCGTATTATCGATTTCCCCTTATCTAACTGTGTCAACTCGGGTCTCGACACCGTAGGCGTGTTGACACAGTATCAGCCGTTGGTTCTCAACGAGTACATCGGCACAGGTCTGCCGTGGGACCTTGACCGCAACTACGGCGGCGTGAAGATTCTGCCCCCCTATCAGGGCAAGAGCGGTGCCGACTGGTACAGCGGCACAGCAAACGCCATTTATCAGAATATGCAATTTATCGAGCGTTACGATGCCGAATATGTGCTGATTCTTTCGGGTGACCATATTTATCATATGGATTATTCCAAAATGCTTGATTACCACAAAAAGACCGGTGCTGCCTGCACCATTGCCGTGCTTGATGTCTCTCTTGAGGAGGCGAGCCGCTTCGGTATCATGAGCACACATGAGGACGGCACGATCTACAAGTTTACCGAAAAGCCAAAAAATCCCGACAGCACAAAGGCATCGATGGGTATTTATATCTTTACCCGTAAAAAGCTGTTCGATTATCTCATTGCAGATGCCAAGGATCCGAGCTCCTCAAACGACTTCGGTAAAAATATTATTCCCGCTATGCTTGGCGCGGGTGAGAAGATGATGGCGTACTCCTTTGAGGGATATTGGAAGGACGTTGGCACCATCGACTCTCTTTGGGAAGCGAACATGGATATCCTCGGCGAGGATCCCGTGCTGAAGCTCAACGATGGGTATTGGCGCGTGCTTTCCCGCCACGAAAACGCACCGCCCCAGTATATCGGTCCGAATGCCGTGATTGAGAATGCTTCGATCACCGAGGGCTGTGAGATCCTCGGCACCGTCCGTAACTCGGTGTTGGGTGAAAATGTACGCATCATGGAGGGTGCCGTTGTTGAGGATGCGGTCCTGATGGGTGATTGCATTATTCATGAGGGCGCGCAGGTCTCTTACGCCATCATTGACCGCGATGTAAAGGTATGTAAGGGTGCCGTGGTCGGCAAGACAAGAAGTGAGGCAAAGGGCATTGCCGTGATCGGCGAGGGGGTTGTGGTTGCGGAAAATACCACCGTTGCCGACGGCGAGATCGTTTCGGATAAAGGAGGCGCACAATAATGACTGCAGCAGGAATTATCTTTTCTAACATTCACGATGCAACCGTGCCCGAGCTGACGGGTCGCCGTACCATGGCAAGCATCCCGTTCGGCGGCAGATACCGTCTCATTGATTTCGCGCTTTCCAACATGGTAAACTCCGGCATCACCAAGGTCGGTGTTATTACTCACTATAATTACCAATCCCTTCTTGACCATATCGGCAACGGTAAGGACTGGGAT
>CAZOWH010000075.1:0-8750 GCA_964583425.1 uncultured Lachnospiraceae bacterium | reverse complement strand
GGCCGGTAGTATTGGGCTTTTAGCCCTAGTGCAAACCACCCGTTTGACGGGTGGTTATGATATGATTATTTCTTGCCGCTCTTGACAAACTCGAGCACCTGCTCCTTGGTCATGCCGTCAAGGCCGAGGCGGTCAAGCTTTCTGCCCACCTGCCACCAGTCACGCTCGTGAATGTGGCTGTAAATGGTGATAATGGCACGCATGGTGGGTGCCTCAACACCGCAAAGCTCGCCAAGAGCCACCCACGGAACAAGGCCGTTGGGGCAATCCTCGGTGAGGTAACGGTTCCAGATGTCGTTGGGGCCCGAAATTGCGGTCAGTGCCACGTCGCCGTGCATCTGCATGTAAAGCTCCTTCCAGTTGATCTGGTGACCTGCGGGCTTGCCTGCAAAGTCCTCAATGGGGCGCAGATCGTAGCCGAGTGCCTTGCCGATCTCCTTGCGCTCGCGGTCAAGTGCCACGTCAAGCTTTGCAGCACCTGCGGTGAAGTGCTCGTACATATGGAAGCCGCCGCGGCTCTGTTGCTCGATCATACCGATGTTAATGACACAAGCACCGGAGTGGAGCGCGGGGTTTACCAGCGAGAGACCGCACTCAAGCACGTCGCGGTAGGTGTACTGGATCGGAATGAAATCGTTGATGTCGTCATAGTACTTATCCTTTGCATCGGCAGGGAAGAATGCCATGTTGATGGGATTGATGCCCGAGCAGAAGGCAAGTCCCTCGCCCTTCAGGCGGGTGTCGTAGGGCAGGTTGTTTGCCTCGGCGATCACGGGGCACTCGTCACCCAAGATCTTTTTGAATACAAGGGCTGCAAATGCGCCGGGATAAAGCACCAGAACCTGATCCTTACGGATAATGCCCTTCAGCTGCTCTGCAATGGTCTCGTGTGCAAAGGAGGGGGTTACGACCAGAATATATGTAACATCCTTGATAGCCTCTGCCAGGTTGTCGGTCAGCATGGCGATCTTTGCCGTAACATTGAGCACGCCGGTTACGCGAATGGTCTTGCTCTCCTGCAGCCAGCCAAGCTTGCCGATGAAAGCAGATTGCTCATACATATTGACCTCATAGCCGCGGGAAGCAAGGTCAGCCGCCATAGTTTGCGCGCCGTTACCGGCACCGATCAAAGCGATTTTTTTCATGTTTTACTCCTTTTGATGCTCCGTGTTTTTTGGATGGAGCCTACAATCGCATTATAACAAAAAGATAGGTAAAAATCAAGTGCTTGCATTGGATAAATTTTGCGTTTTTTCGAAATTTGCGGAATTTTATTGCTGTAGGAGCTCCCTGCAAATTGTCAGCGTTTTTTCAAGCGTTTCGCCAAGCCCCCCGTCGCAGATCTCCTCGTCAACGGTAAAGTCGGCGTATTTTTCGTAAAGCGCGGCACGCTCCTCGTATAAGTCCTTTAAGGTATAGCCCTCGCGCAGCACCACGCCGCGGTGCACGTAGTCGCCAAGGCGGGCGGTCAGGGTCTCGTAGCTGATCTTCAAATAGATCACCTTGCCAATGCTCCGCAGGTGCTGCATGGCTTCCGCGCCGTATACCACACTGCCGCCCGTGGAAATGACGGTGCGCGTGGCTTCAATGGAGGCATTGACCTCGTTTTCCACGGCGAGAAACGCCGCCATGCCGCGCTCGGCTATGATCTCATGCAGCAGCTTTCCCTCGCGCTCCTGTATCAGGAGATCGCTGTCAATAAACCGAAAGCCGAGATTTTTTGCAAGCAGCACGCCCACTGTGCTTTTTCCGCACGAGGGCATGCCAATGAGAATAATGTTTGTCACAGTGTTGGTTCCTTTTTATTGAAGCTCCATATCCGAGAATATGGGCAGATGGTCGGAGGCAACGATTGCGGGTGCCGTCACACTTGTGGCGCGGATGCTGCCTTTGGTGAAGATGTAATCGATCTTTCTGCGGGGGGCCTGCGAGGGGAAGGTAAGGAGCGGATCGTCCGTGAGGGCTGCGGTATCCGAAAACACCTCGCTGAGGCGTGCATAATGTACGGTGCTCGGTGTGATGTTGAAATCGCCCATTAAAATAATGGGGGCATCTACATCCTTCGCCACGGCAAGCGCGGCATCCACTGCAAGTGCTTTTTCATCATCATTGAGCCCGAAATGGCATACCATGGCGATAAGCGTCTTACCGTTCGCATCAAGCTCTGCTACAAGCAGGGCGCGATCCTCATAACGTGTGGCGCCCGCGGGGCGCTCTTCCTTGGGGATCGCAAGCGGGATCACGCGTGCGCTTCTGATGGGAAATTTTGAAAGCAGCCCATTGCCGTACTCCCCGTATTTGTGGTAGATGCCGCGCGCAAAGGTGTGGTGGGGATAGCCGAGCGCTTCGGCGAGCAAACGGGGCTGGTTGCCAAACGCGCTTTCCTCATTGCCGTAGACCTCATTGAGGGCGCAGATGTCGGGCGCATGCACGCGGAGCACGGCAGCGGTCGCCGCAAGATCTACTGTGTTTTCACCCGTTTCCAGACGTTTTTGATGTAAAACACCGTGCTGGAGATTGTAGGTGCCTACCTTTAATTTCGTGCTGTCCATTTTGTATCCTCACTGTTCTTAAAAATTTCAAGTTGGTCGTAGATCTCCCCGCGCCGCCCTGCGGAGCGGAGCATGGAGAGCGGGCGCACGGGCGCCTTCAGCATGCGGCGCAGCACCCAAAACGGCAGGAAAAGCACCAGCAGCGCAGGGTACCTTTCGGCAATCGGCCATTCCTTTTTGCATTTTTCCTTGACGTTGGCAAGTGCAGTGGAAAGCGTGCCCTTGCCTGCCTCACGGTGAAGCGTAACAACACCGCTCCCTGCAAAATCCGCATTTCCGTGCCCAAAGTTGCCGCTTGCCATAAAATCGGCAAAAAGCGCATCGGCCAGCGCCGCATCGCCGCCCGCAAAGGGGGAACTTTCTGCGGGTAAGCCAAGGTGGCGGCAGCATGCAAGTGTAACGGTCTCGGCAAAGCGGTAGAGCCCCACCTCATAAAGCGCCGCCAAGAGGCGCGGCTTTGTTTCCTCCGTTAGGGCTTTTGCTACAAACAGCGCCCAATCACAGACTTGGCGAAGCCCAAGCCCGCCCTCGCGCATGTGCTGCTGCATATGTAACAGGAGAATCAGCGCCGCGTTGAAATCATTTGCCACGGGGAAGGCTTCACCCGCCACGGTGGCGGTTGTGGCAGCTGCAAGGGTATCGGCAAGATAGGCATTCAGCTTTTCACCTGCTGCGCCCTGCGGCAGCCCCGATATTGTACGGTGGAGCTCGATCACACAGCTGCCCTTTTTGTAGGCAATGTGGTGGTCGCCCTCCTTTTCATGCTGCAAGAAGCCGTGCCCTGCAAGAAAAGCGCCTACGGCAGGGATGCTACTCTTTTCAATGAGGCAATCGATATCGCCCGCCACGCGCAGGTCGGGCGCGGGGTAAAGGGCGGCAACGCTGTCACCCTTGAGAATTACGGCAGGGATGCCTTGCTCCGCGAGAAATGCGCACAGGCGTGCGCGGCATTTGGCAAGTCGTCCGTTTTGTCTCAGGAGCGTGACGGTCTTGTCCTGCAGGTCAAGCAGCAGCTCGCCCGTGAGCGCATCCTCGGGCAGAGTGCCGAGCGCATCACCGACCACGCCAAACACCATATGCTTTTCGGCAAGCGTAAGCACCGCGCCAAGGTCTGTGTCCTCGGGGAGGTCAAGCGGCTTTTCGAAAAGCGCGTGGGCAAGGAGCGCCGTAAGCGCTCTCTCGGTCGTTAGCTGTTTTTTTGCGGCATTTTGCTCCTCGTTTTCCTCAAGGAACAGGAAGATCATCACGGCGATCAGCTCATAGGGCATGGGGCAAAATTCGCCGGGGTTGACCTGTGACATTAAAAGCAGCCCGATATAGGAGAGCGCCAGTGCGCGGGAAAGGAGATCGCCGTTTCGCTTGATTGCCACGCCGCGCCGCCAGAAGAGAAACGCATAAGCAAACGTGCCGACAAGCCCCATTCCGGCCACGATCTGCGGGATCATCATGTGATACCAGTTCATGGCAAAGGTCTTGGGGTCATAGATATCGGCATTGCCCGTGTAGCCGAGCCCCACGCCAAAAATGGGATGATGGATAAAATCCTGCAGTGCGCGTTCAAGCAGCAGCACGCGCGGCTCGTCCCCCTTGATAAAGCCGCCCGCAAAGCGATCGGCATAGAATTTGAGCAAAAAGCCACCCGCAGCAAGTGCTGTCACCGCAAGGATACCAAGTAAGATAAAATTGCGGCGGCGGTGCTTTTTATCGCGCCGCAACAGATAAAGAAAGCAAAGCAGAAAGAGCACCGTGCCCATTACCATACCGCCGCGCGAGCCGGTGAGGAGCATGGCAGCGTAAAAGAGGAACGCGGGCACAAGGTGCCATCCCTTGCCCCTTGCCGCGTGGTAAAAGGGCGCGGGAAGACCAAGCAATAAAAAGGTGGCGTATACATTGCGGTTGTCAATGCTGAACAAGAGCGGGTGGCCAAGCCTTTTTAAATCGCTGATCAGCCAAGAGAAGCGCACCGCATAAAATACAAGGGTGAAAAATGCGGCATAGATGCCGACAAGGTAGAGCGCGCGCAGAAAAAGGGCGCGGATGTCATAATCACGCTTGCGGGCAAGAGAGGACTTTAGCAGTAGGTAAAGCCCCACCATGCCAAAGCCAAGCCCTACCACGTAGTAAAGCGCCGCAGGCGAGAAATATTCCTTTGCCGAGAGGCACCCAACGCCGCCAAGCGTAACGGCAACCGAGACGGCTACAAGGGGGGCAAGCGACGCGCCCGTGCGCAGATGACCGCGATAATAAATAAAGTGAAAAAGGAGCGCAGCGGCGGCAGGGATCGCCATAAAGGCATAGGGCACAAAGAGCGCATAGCCGTCATAGCAGGAGGAGACAAGCACCGTGAGGAGCAGGAAGGGCGTTGTGGTGGCAAGGGTATCATCCGAGGTGATCAGGATCACAATAATGAGCCATACCATGACCATGGCGGCAATGAGCACAGCCGTGCCTGCCACACCCTCCTTTGCGGGGGTTTCGGGCGAGGCAAGAAAATCAAGCCATTGTGAGACGGCGGTTGCCACACACGCAAGCACCAACAGGAGGCATGAGAACTGCGGCGAGAGCCAAAAGCGGCGCAAGGAAAGAAGCCACGCGGGTGCAGCGGCGTGTATATCCTTTTGCTGTACTGCCTGTGTCATATTGGCTACCTCTCTCGGTTATTTTTTATTCAAAAGGGCTTCATAAGCCCTTCGCACCGCGGCGGCAGAGTTCTCCCACGTAAATTGTGCAAGGCGCGCGGCGGCGCGCGCAGGGTCAGCCTTTTGCTTGCCCGTGATCACCTGCTGCATCAGCGCGGCGAGGGCGCTTTCATCCCCCAAGGGGTAATAAATACCGTACCCGCCCGAAACCTCACGGTTGGTGGGGATATCGCTGAGTAGCAGCGGCAGCCCTGCCGCCATTGCCTCGGTCTGCGGTGAGCCAAAGCCCTCGTAAAGGCTGGGGAACACAAACGCCGCCGCCTCGCCAAGCAGCTTGGCACGGTCGCTGTCCGAAACAAAGCCGGGCAGGCGAATATCTGCCGTTTCGGGGGCGTTTGCGACAAGCGCGGTCACCGCCTCACCGCCAAAGCCCTGCCTGCCCGCCAGCACCAGCGCGTAGTCACGCGCGGCAGGGTAGGTTTTTTGCAGTAGGTTATATGCCTTGATCAGCTCGGTGAGATTTTTTCGTTTTTCCACCGTGCCAATAAACAAAAAGAATTTGCGCTTGGTGAGGCCCGATAGCGCCTTGTTTTCATATACGGGGGGCGTTTCTTCGGCAGTAGCGCGGGTGTAATGCCCGGGGTGTACCGCTACTATCTTTTCGGCGGCACGGGGAAAGCGCGCCGCAATCTCTTTTTTCATCGCCTCTGAGACCGTAAATACAAGGTCGGCATGCTTTAGCGCGTGCCGCACCATAAAGCGGTTGTAGGCGGCGTAGGCGCGGGGCAGGGTCTCGGGGTGCGCAAAAGCGGTAAGATCGTGCACCGTAACCGCCACAAGCGTGCCTTTTGGGTGCTTTTTCGGCAGGGCGTAGTTGGCGTAATGCACTACGTCAAAGTCCTTTAGCTTTTCGCGGTATGCCGACGAGGCAAGATGCTTTAAATACGCCATACGTGCTGCCCTTCTGCTGCCCGTGGGGGTAAAATTCTCCCGCGTGACGGCGGTATCGGGCAAGGTCGCCAGTGCTTCGCCAAGATAGCGTGCGTAGCTGCCAATGCCGGTTCCCATATGCAGTTGTAATCCGTCATCGAGTAAGATCTTCATACCGTTTCCTTATAAATCAAGATTTCGGAATGCCGCAAACACGGTATCCCAAGAAAAATGTTCTGCCACAAAGGCTCTTGCCGCCGCGCCGACCGTGCGGCAAAGCGCGGGGGCGGTAAGCAGGGTGTTTGCCTTGTCGGCAAGCAGCTGCGGGTCGTCAAAAACAAAGATCTCCGCGTTGCGCGCGGCAGAAATGCCCTCGGCGCCCACGCTGTTTGTCAGCACGGGGAGCCCTGCTGCCATGGCTTCTAAAATTTTGGTTTTCAGCCCCGTGCCAAAGGCAATGGGGCAAAGCGAGAACTGCCATTTTTTCATCACGGGCGCGAGAGCTCCCACCTCGCCAAGGAAAATAAGATTTTCCACATCGGCAAAGCGCGTGCGCACCTCGTCGGGTACGGCACCCACCACCTCAAAGCGGTAGGGCTGCTCCAAGCGGGGCAAAATATCGCGCACCATGCGCTCCAGCGAGGCAACGTTTGCGGCAACCGAGAAATTGCCCACAAAGCCAAATGTACGGGGAGATTTTTCTGCTTCGGCGGCATCAAACGCTGCCACATCCACGCCCGTTGGCACGGTTACGGCGCGCGGCTCACCAAGCATTGCATTGAGGCGGCTTGTCTCCGCTTCCGATACCAATATCACACCGTCGGCAGCCTTTGCATAGCGCACCTCTGCTTTTTGCAGTCGTTTTTGCTCGCTTTTTAAAATCAGCTTTCCGATCCTGCCGTGGCAAAGGAGCCTTTCGGCAAAGCGGCTCATACCGCCCGCATACCGCCCCGCAATGCCCGCGCTGCCGTTAAACGCGGCAAGCTGACGCGCGTAACGCACCGACAGGAGGTCGTCAAGGTCGAGAATACAGCGCACTGTGCCCAAAAAATCCTGCATATAGGGGGCAAGGCGTATCATATCAAACAGCATCACGTCGGGCTTGAATTCTGCCGCAAATTCACGTAGCGCGCGGTGGTTTTTGCCGCTGTGGTAGAGTTCGCACTGGAAGGGCGCACCGCCAAGCAGCGCGAGCTTTGCAAGGTTGATGCCCTTTGTCAGCGCCCGAATGGGCGCGGCAAAGCGCACCTCACTAATAAATTCGGGCTTGTCCTCAGCACTGCGCGGCTGATCCCATTCGGGGAATACAAACAGGGCGATCTCATAGCCGTATGTTTCGTGCAGTCCGCGGCAGTAATGGTAAAGCGAAACCTTTCTGCCGCTGTTTGCGGGCCAAGGCAAGCGCGAGGTTACAAATAATAAGCGTTTACTCATATTTTAAAATTCCTCGCTTTTTAAAATTTGGCAAACGCAGTCAAAAAGGCTTGCGCCCACAATATCGGCGCGCATGTCACCGATGGCGGCGGTGCGGCAGCCCGCGCGGCGTGCCGCCTCCATGTCGCTTTCGCTGTCGCCGATCATGTAAGAGGCGGCAAGGTCAAGGTTATAGCGCGCGGCGGCGGCAAGCAGCAGCCCCGGGGCGGGCTTGCGGCAGCTGCACACACGCTTCAGCGCCGGCACCTCGCCCGCAAAGCCGCGGTCGGGGTGGTGAGGGCAGTAGAAGATGTCGGTGAGGTACGCACCGCCCTCGGCAAGCAGTGCCTCTAATTTTCCGTGTATTTCGGCAAGCCCCGCCTCGCTTACCTCGCCGCGTGCCAGCACGGGCTGATTGGTTACAACGATCACGGGAATGTGGCGGTCATTCAGCAGCTTGATCGCTGCGGCAGCGTCCTCGATCAGTGTAAGCTGCGCGGGGTCTGTTACAAACCCCACGTGGGCGTTTATCGTGCCGTCACGGTCAAGGAAAATTGCGCGTTGCGGCGTTTTTAAATTGCCTTTTTCCACCACCCTCGCGGCAAGGTCGCGTTCTGCCGCGGCAAGCCGCTCGGGCGTGCCCATGTCCTTTACGTATTCGGGGGAGTTGTAGGCAAACAGCAGCCTTTCGGCGGCAAGGGGCAAAAGCACCTCGCGGTCAAGGTCGGTCTTTTTTGCCGCGGTAAAGCGCGAAAGGATAGCGGGGGAAAAGAAATGCAGCCCCGCGTTGGTGCGGTTGCGCGTGGTGTGGCGCTCCGCTGTGGGCGCTGAAAACGCCGTTACACGGTCGTTTTTGTCGGTTTCCACGATCACGCTGTCCTGCGGGTGGGTGCTTGGGTGCGTAAGTACGGTGGCAATGCCGCCCTTTTTGCGGTGGAAGGCAAGAAAGCGGTTAAGGTCAACGTCAAACAAAAGGTCGCCGTTCAGCAGCAAAAAGTCGTCACCGTTAAGCTCGTTTTGCAGGAGCGCCAGCGCTCCTGCCGTGCCGAGGGGCTCGGCTTCCTCCACGTAGGTAATGCGTACGCCAAATGCCGTGCCGTTGCCAAAATAATTGCGAATGACCGCGCCAAGATGACCGATCACCAAAACAATATCGGCAAAGCCCTCGCGTCGCAGCACCTCGATCTGGCGCGCCAGCACGGGCTTGCCGCAAAGC
>CAZOWH010000074.1:0-8797 GCA_964583425.1 uncultured Lachnospiraceae bacterium | reverse complement strand
TGAATGGCGTTGAGGGCGTTTACATATGCGCCTGCAAGCCACTCCATCATGGCCTTGTATTTCTCCATAACCTCATCAAAATCGAGGTACTCGGAGGTGATGGGCTGGAACTTGGGTGCGACCTGCGTGCCGGTCATCTCGTCTACACCGCCGTTGATGGCGTAAAGCAAGCATTTTGCGAGGTTTGCACGTGCGCCGAAGAACTGCATTTCCTTACCGATCTTCATCGAGGATACGCAGCAGGCAATGCCGTAGTCGTCACCGTGAATGGGACGCATCAGGTCGTCGTTCTCGTACTGAACGGCGTGGTGCTCGATCGAAACCTTGGCGCAGAAGCGCTTGAAGCCGTCAGGGAGTCTGGTGGACCAGAGAACCGTGAGGTTGGGTTCGGGCGCGGCACCGATGTTGTTGAGGGTGTTGAGGAAACGGAAGGAGGTTTTGGTAACCATGTGTCTGCCGTCAACACCAACACCGCCGATCGACTCGGTGACCCAGGTGGGGTCGCCTGCAAACAGGGCGTTGTACTCGGGGGTTCTTGCAAAGCATACCATGCGGAGCTTCATCACGAAGTGGTCGATGATCTCCTGTGCCTCCTCTTCGGTCAGCACGCCGTTTGCGATATCGCGGGTAGCGTAAATATCAAGGAAGGTGGAGGTTCTGCCCAGCGACATTGCTGCACCGTTCTGTTCCTTCACTGCTGCAAGGTAAGCAAAGTAGGTTGCCTGTACAGCCTCCTTAAAGCTTGCAGCGGGCTTCGAGATGTCGCAGCCGTAGGAGGCAGCCATCGTCTTGATCATCTCAAGCGCGCGGATCTGCTCGGAGAGCTCCTCGCGGTCACGGATCACCTCAGCGGTGAGGGTGGTGGGGGTGCTGTCCTTTTGTGCGTTTTTGTCCTCAATGAGGCGGTCGATGCCGTAAAGTGCAGCACGACGGTAGTCGCCGATGATACGACCGCGGCCGTAAGCGTCGGGCAGACCGGTGATGATGTGGTTGGTACGGCATCTTCTGATCTCGGGGGTGTAAACATCAAACACGCCCGCGTTGTGCGTCTTTCTGTGCTCGGAGAAGAACTCCACGAGCTCGGGTGCTACCGCATAGCCGTTGTCCTTGCATGCTTTCATTGCCATACGGATGCCGCCGTAGGGCTGAAGGGAGCGCTTCAGGGGCTTGTCGGTCTGAAGACCTACGATCTGCTCCTTATCCTGCTCGATATAGCCGGGAGCATGGGAAGTGATGGTGGATACCACCTTGGTATCCATGTCGAGAACGCCGCCTGCGGCGATCTCCTCTTTTTTCAGCTCACTGACCTTTGCCCAAAGGTCAAGGGTTGCTTTCGTGGGGCCTGCGAGGAAGCTGTCGTCACCGTCATAAGGGGTGTAGTTTTTCTGGATAAAGTCGCGTACGTCAATATCCTTTTCCCACGCGCCACCTACAAAGCCTTGCCATTCTTGTTTCATGTATTTGTACCTCCGATACATTTGGATTTTGTTAACAAAACGATAAAAAACACCGACACTGCGAGCGATGCCCGACGGTCGGCTTTGCTATGCGGGCCGCCTTTACTCTTGCAAATGTGGTTTGCAACCGTCGTTCTGCGACCATAGATAGTATAGCACATGAATGTTTTTTATGTCAAGGGAAATAGCCACAAATTTTATGCCATGTTTATAATTTTTTTGAAAAATCCTCCTATTATTGTTAATGTTTTCACAAGCGGTTTTGCACCGGCGAAAGATTGACATTTTTATCACAAATTTTTGCTTTTTTGCTGCAAAAAAGAAGCGGATGCCACGCATCCGCTTCACGCCTTTTTTACTATTTTACCTCAAAGGCAAAGATGTGCGCCTGCGCGCTGCCGTAGGCTGAAGCACCCATCGCCTCGGAAAAATAGGTGTTAAGGGGAATCAGGCGAATCGCCGTGGTGGAAACGTCAAGCGGTTCGGTGATCATTCTTTGGTGGTTGTGATCTGTTTGGTAAACGGTTTGCCAAGCGCCGCCCTCGTCAAGTGCCTCGATGCGGAACGCCTTCAGCATGCATTTCGGAAAGCCAAAGCTTGTGCGGTTATAATCAAGGCGTTTGAAAAGCGTGGTGGAAATGTTCAGCACGCGGGGGTTACCCTCGGTATATTCGCGGTCAAGATCGCTGTCAACAATGAGGCGGAACGAGGAAAGCTTTGTTTTTTGCGGAAAGGTGTAGGTAATGGGGCGGTTGCACATGCCCCAGTAGCCGTTGTCGTTGCCCCAGATCTTGCGCTCGATGCCGTTGAGCAGTGCCGAGGCATCGCCCCAGGCTGCTTGCAGCGTGTTTGCGGTACAAAGCGGCGAGATCTTGCGCCGCAGCCCGGGCAAAAAGCAATCGTCCTCCATGAGGGTATCCTGCAGCTCGGTTATTTTTTCGGCAAGCAGAGCACGTGCACTCATTTTATATTTCGTCATCAGTGCCGCTGCCGTGCCGACTGCCTGCCCCATCACACCGCAGGTGCCCATTACGCGCACGGTGGCAAAGGCAATGTGCGAGGCGCTGATGTTGCGCCCTGCAAACATCAAATTATCCACGTTTTTCGAGTAAAGGCAACGCAAAGGGATGCCGTAGGGCTCGGTGAGGCGTCGCTTTTGCAGGTGCGCGCCGTCGGCTCCGTTCATGGCAAAGCCGCCGGGAAGATGGTTGTCGATCTGCCATCCGCCGTATGCCACCTCATCGGGGAACTGCCGCCCCGCCTCCACATCCTGCTGGGTCAGCACGTAGTCGCCAACGTATCTGCGGCTTTCGCGCTTGCCCGGCAAAAAGCCGATAAAATCAAGCTCCCAGTTCTCCGCGCCGTGGTCGCCGTGGTTTTTCATGTGATCCCACACGCCGTAGGCGATTTTCAACAGCTCGTCGCGCACTGCCTCGGTGTCGTGGATCGAATCCACCTCGCCGCCAAGCTCGATCCAGTAAAAATTGGTTTCGATGCGGTCAAGGCATTCGTGGGGCTTGTTCTTCATATCGGCATCGGTGGGGAATTTGTATGCCCATGCGGGCGGCGTGAATTCGCATTTGTGGTCGGTTTCGTGCGCCTGTATCATTAAGCTCATGCCCATGGTCTTTTTGTCAGCCTCGGGCAGTCCCCACTCCTCATCAAAGGTTTCCTTTGCCTCGCGTCCCACCATATAGGCGGCACCCGTGAGGTCGGCCAAAATGCTGTCGCCCGAGCAATCGATAAAAATATCCGCCTCCACGCGCTGCCACGTATAGGTGGTCAACTGAAAGCCTGTTATGCTTTTTACCGTGCTGCCGTCGCAGTCTGCCGCGCAGCAGGCGCAGTTCAAAAGCAGCTCTATGTTCGGCTCGTTTTTTACCTTTTCATAAAGAATAGAATCCCAAATCGAAAAATTTCTTGTGGGGTTGCGGTGCATGTTTTCAAGCAGCACCTCCTCCATAATACCCGTTTCCTGCAGGTTGCGCACGCGGCTGCCCGCGCCCGATACCCACATTCTGATCTCGCTTGAGGCGTTGCCGCCAAGCATGGGTCTATCCTGCATCAATACGACCTGCGTGCCGTGTCTTGCCGCGGCAATTGCGGCAAATGTGCCCGCAAGCCCGCCGCCCACCACACAAATATCAACTTTTCTGCTTTTTCTCGCCAACTCTCCCATGTTAATTCTCCTTTGCCGTACGTAATTCTTTAAATGCTTCGTAAACTGCCATGGCACCAATGCTCGGTGCCGCTTTTGCAACCGCATCGGGCACCTCTAAAATTCGGTTGCTGCCGCATGCCTCCAGTAAAATTTTAAATACCGTGCGCAAGGGGTTGCTGCCACCAAGCACCAGCAGCTCGTCACCCGCCACGCGTGCAGTCAGGCGTATGTCGTCATGCAGTGCCGCGCCCACAAAGAAGTTTGCCGCCTCCGCTTCATCCCAGCCGCCAAGAAAGCGCACCAGTCTTGCCTTGATCATGGCGGGGGAAACGCCGTTTTCCTGCGCAAACCGAAAGCCCTGCAGCAGCTTTTCGGGTAAAATTTCTTGGATCAAGGGTTGGGGGAGGGCGTGGCGAAGGATCGTGTGCTCGGAAATGGCGGCGATCAGCTCACCGCACATGCCGGTGTGCATGGTAGCAATGCGCCCCGCGCCGTCGATTTGCAGCGTTTTGTTGTAAGAGCCGGGCAGGGTGATCGTAAAATTGCCCGTGAGTCCAAGCTCTGCCATAATGCCGTAGATCTCGCACTCCTCGCCGCTCATCGAATCCCACAGCGCGATTCGTGACGCTTCGTCGGTTACGCCTCTATCGGGCAGAACCTTTACCCCGGGGATAAAGCAGATCGGAACAGAGGTGATCTTCGCTATCGTGACGCACTGCGCCGCCCGTGCGCTTTCCACCACGCCCACGGGGGCAACCACGTGCGGGATCGGGTAAATGCCCACGTCCGAGGCAAGCGTGCCCGAGGAAATGATCACCTCAATATTGCGCTCTGTGAGCGCGTTGCGTGTCAGCAGCTCTCCGATACAATCGTGCAGAGATTGCCTTAAAAAAGCCGTCGTGCCGTCGAAGGCTGTGTTGCGCACGCCCGCCTTACGGCAAGCACGGTCAATCAGCCTGTCCCCACGGTAAAGCGCGCAGCGCATATTGGTTACGCCGCAGTCAACGGTAATATACATAAAACACCTGCCCTTTGAATTTTACACATGCTATTGACAATTTGCTACGCACGGTATATCATAATTATAAATCTTAAAATACAAAAAATCTATGCAATTTGTGATGATGATTTTTTGATTTGTGATATTTTGGAGGTGCATATGGTAGAGCAATATGTGAAAGCACACAGCGCAGGCGCAGAGTATCTGCCGTGCGGCAACGGCTTTTGCCATCCCCTTGGGTGGGTGGATACACCGGTGGGGCAGGAGATGGTCTATTCTCACAGAAGCACCTATTATACAAAAGAGCGCTTTACCGAGGGGTTGCATGCGCACGAGTATTATGAGCTGGTCATATACGTGTCGGGCGAGGTGGAATATATCAAGGAGAATGCGCGCACTGTGCCCGTGGGGCTTACCGCCGTTTGCTTTCCCCCGGGGCTGATGCATACCGCCAAGCTGAATGCCGCCTCGCATTATGAAAGATACGTGATGTATTTCACCCCTGCCTTTTTTACGCTCGACGGCAGCTGCACACCCATGACCGCGTTTGCGGATGCCGAGGGGAGCTTTGCTCTTCGGATCCCCGAGGGGATGGTGGGGGAGGTGCGCGACATTTTGGCGCGCGCGGATGAGGCAGCCGCTTCAAGCACCGCCTATGCGGGGCTGCTGCTGCGCGCACATTTGACCGCGCTGTTTGGCTTGCTCAACTCCTCGGCAATGCAAAGAGAGCAGGCGCACGAATGTGCCGATACGATTGCCGCGGTTAAGCAATATATCGACCGAGAGTACGCCACCATTGTTGGTATTTGTGATATTGCCGAGGCGTTTTTTTACAGCCGCGAGCATCTTTCCCGCGCCTTTCGGCAGGCGTATAATATTTCGATCTCCAAATATCTTGCCAAGCGTCGCGTGATGGAAAGTTTGCCGTTGCTGCAAAAAATGAGCGTGACCGATGCCGCGCTTGGCGTGGGCTTTCACAGCCAGTCGGCATACATTGCTGCCTTTCGGCAGCACGTGGGCTGCCTGCCATCGGTATATAAAGCCAGATATAAATAGTCGGATACAAATAAAAACAACAAACAGCCACGCAAGAACTTCTTGCGTGGCTGTTTGTTATAAAATTACTCGCTGCGAAGTGCCACAACAGGGTCCTTCTTGGATGCAATGCGAGAGGGGATAAGACCCGCAATGAGCGTGAGCCCCATGCTGATGGCAACCAGAATGAACGCTGCGCCAATGGGCAGGACGGCACGGATGTTGCTCATATCGGTGACCGCCTTCAAAATGATATTGATGGGGATGCAAAGGAGGAGCGTGGTCAGAATACCGATCGCGCCCGCGGCAAAGCCGATGATAAGCGTTTCGGCGTTGAACACGCGGGAGATATCCCGCTTCGAGGCGCCGATCGCGCGCAGGATACCGATCTCCTTGGTGCGCTCCAGCACCGAGATATAGGTGATGATACCGATCATGATAGAGGATACCACCAGCGAGATCGAAACAAAGGCAATGAGGACATAGGAGATGGCATCGATGATGATCGTCACCGAGGACATCATAATGCCGACCATGTCGGTATAGGAGATCTGATCCTCCTCGGCAAGTCCCTCCTGTGCGTTATAGTCGGTAATGATCTGCTGGAGGCGCTCCTTTGCCTCAAAATCCACGGGATAGATATTGATGAGGGCAAGCGCGTTCTCGCTGACGCTTGCACCGATGTCGATCAGATTATCATCGTAGGTGCTGTCGGACTTTTGCATGTGGTTTTCATAGAGCGCGGCATATTCCGCGGTGTGATTTGCCACCATATCTGCGCGGTAGCTGTCAAACAGTGCGGCAATGGCATCGTTTTTAAATGCCTCATCGTTATCGATGCGGGTGGTGTAGTATTTGGCAGCAAGCGTGCCGCTTGTCAGCATGCCGTCCACATATGCCTTAAGCGAGGTATAAAGGGGATCCTCGGGTGTGTAGATGGGCATACCTGTGGTGGGGTCAAAGCCCATGACAGTGGGTGCGGAAACACCGTTTACACCGCAGAGGTAGGAGAGCATGTAGGCGTATTGCTCTTGGGGGGTGGGCATATCGGCGAGCGTGCCGGCAAGAAAGGCTGCAAAATGGGGTGCCGTGGGGGTCTTGATCTCGGTGTTTACATTGTTGGTCTCTACCATGCTGTACACCATATTAAAGGTCATTTCGGTCATGCTTTCAAAGGCACGCGTCATTTTCTCCTCGGTGCTGTACATCGTGGAGATCAGACCCTCGTAGGTCTTGTAGATCTCATAGCTGGGCGAGCTTTCGTCATTGACGAGTGCGATGCCGTCAAGCTCAAACATCGTGGCAAAGGTGGGCACCAGCTTTTTGTATGCCTCAAGCACCTGTGCTTGGTCGTTGAGGTCGGTCACGCCGAGCCCGAGCAGATATTCATCGGAGATCATGTCGGCAGCAAGCAAAATGGCGGCAACAGCCTCGTTGGCGGTGGTGCCGTACGCGAGGGAACCGTTTTTGCTGTTAAAGCCGTACAGGTCAATGAGAAATTGCTTTTGCTTTTCGGGGGTGTTCATAACCTCCTTGATCTTTGCCATGTAGCCGCCCTTACCGTCGGCGCCGTACATCTCCTCGGGGGTCACCTCGGTGCGAATGGCGAGGTAGGCGGTTACCTTTTCGGCAGGATTGAGGTTGCCGAACTGTGCCTCCAGCTTGGCGATCTTCTCCGCCTCGGTGAGGGTTGCGGCATCCTCGATCGCGAAGGGCAGACCGGTGAACACATCGTGGTTGGGGGTCTTCAGCTGCTGATCAATGATCGTGCTCTCATTGACCTTGGCAAGCACCGCCTCGGTCAGTGCCGAGGTGTAGCAGATCGCACCGCTGATCGAGGTGGAGGTGGCATCGGGGTTCGGCGCGATCACACCAACGATCTTTAATTCCATACCGTTCGGGCGCAGGGAGCCTGCGTCAAAGCCCTCGTTGTCGCGCTTGTCGCTCCAAACAGGATAGGTTACGCCGTTCACGGTGTAGCCGTTACGGGTCGCATCGGTTTGATAGAAATCCGAGTTGTAGGCAAGGAAGAGATCAAGGTTGTAAAAATCCTGATAGGTAAAGGACATGCCCTCGGTCTTTGCCTCGTATTCCTCACCTACCATCATGGCAGCCATCATAGCAGCCATTTCATCGGGGTCAAGCATGCCAAGCATGTAAAGGGTGATGTTGGCAACCGTGTTGTTGCGGTCAACCACCAGCACCAGCTCGTTTGCCGCCTCGGGCCATCTGCCGTCAACAATGTTATATTGCTCCTTCACAGAGCCGTTGATGAGGTCGGCGGTGCCGTTCTCATCCTTTTTGCCGGGCATGATCTCGGAGAAGATGCTGATGTTGTCAACAATGGTGGAAAGCCCAGCGTAATTGTCGCCGAAGTCTGAAAGCACATCGGAGGGGCTGACCTGCATGAGACCCTTATCCGCATACGGGGAGTTGCCGTTAAAGATCTGCAGATCCATATTGTAGGAATACTGGATGGCGGTGAGATCGTCCCTGATCTCATTGTAGCGACTGAGCAGGTATTCGTTAAATCCTTGCAGGTTGTTTGTATCCATTGTGGTCATGGCACCAACCATGTTGCTGATGCTGTCATCTACATAGATCTTATTTGGGTCTCGGTTGGCTTTATCCTCGCCGCTTGTGCCTACCATTGCGGCGAGCATGGCAGCGTAATCCGAGGTCTCGGCGGTGATCGAGATCGGATAAGAGGTCAGGGTCTCCTCCTGCACCGAGGCGATAAAGAGGTTTACGCCGTTGGAAAGCGCCAAAATCAGCGCAATGCCAATGATGCCGATGCTGCCCGCCACCGAGACCAGCAGGGTGCGCGCTTTTTTGGTCAGTAGGTTATTAAAGGAAAGGGAAAGGGCGGTAAGGAAGGACATTGAGCGCTTGCCCTTTTTTACATTATCCTGCTTCTTGCCAAGCTCGGGCGAGACATCTGCCACAGATACTGTCGGGGTGGGATCCTCGGCAGGCTCTGCCTCCGCGGTTCCCGGCGCATAGGGATTGGTATCCTCGATCACTTGACCGTCAAGCACTCGTATGATACGCGAGGAATAGGTCTCGGCAAGCTCGGGGTTGTGGGTGACCATGATGATGAGCTTGTTTTTGGATACGCTCTTGAGGATCTCCATGATCTGCACG
>CAZOWH010000073.1:0-8896 GCA_964583425.1 uncultured Lachnospiraceae bacterium | reverse complement strand
TCATCGGTCAGGCGCAGGATCTCGGGGGCAACGCGGGCGCGCTGCGCGCGCATGATCTTAAGATAGACGGGGTAGGCGAGGGCGGCGCCCACAAGGCCCACAAGCCCCACGGCAACGCCGAGGATGATCATGCCGACGCTGTTGCCCCAAACCAGCACGCAGCACATGCCAACGCCGAGCACAAGGGCGCTGAGGATACCGATGATCAGCGACACAAGCTGTGCCTTATCGGTCACGCTTGCATCCAGTGCGCGCAGGCGCTCCCATTTATCCTCCTCCTCGGGCGCGTATTTCTTGCGGATACGCTTCAGCTCCTCCTGATCGGCGGCGGAATAGGTATAAGAAAAGCTTTCGCTTTGCGTGGTGTAGTTATTTTGGTTGGGTTCCATATGAGTCTCCTTGATTTCTGATTTTTAATTCTTTACCCGCGCGCACGATCATATGGATCGCCATGCCGAGCACAAACAGGCAGACAGCCGCGCCCGAAATGCCCGTGATCAGCTGCCTGAACGCGGCATCACTCTCGGTGCCAAACGCCGAGAGCATGGCGGTCTCCAGCGAAAGCATGGCAACCGAGGCGGTGGTCATGCTTACCGCCTTGGCGGCAGAGAGCAGGGGGCTGTTATATTTGCGGTATTTGATGATATTGACAATGGCAACGGTAAAGGCGCCAAAGGTATATGCCGCTATCGCGATGGTGGTAATGCTGTGGTAGGCAAATCCGCGGTTTTGCCAGATGATAAAGGCAACGATCACCAAAAGCGCAGGGGTCATGGCGGCAAGCGCAATGCCGCAAAAGCGGTAGCGCCGCAGCTCATCCTCGTAATCCTCACCTGCGGTCAGCTGCTTTAAGTCCCGCAGCAGAAAAAAGCGCATTACGGTCAGTAAAATATAATAGGTGGCAAGGGCGTAAAACCAGCGCGAGCGGTAGTAAAGTCCCATGCCAAGCTGAAACAGGGCATAGCCAGTGTTGATCACAAGCGACCCATAAAGCGTGGTCTTCTGGCGAAAGCGCGCATCGGTGGTAAAGCGGTGCACCAGTGCATTGCGATCCTTCACTTTTTTGAAAAATGCCACGATATGGGGCGTGCGCACCGATACTGCGGTGAGCGTGTAAAAGGAAAGCATGTAGGCAACGTAATTGAGCGCCCCCTCGCTTTTTGCAATGGCAAATACATAAACAAGAGAAAAGGCAGAGAGGGGAATGAGAAAAAAGAGAATTGCCAAATGCGGAAAAAGCAGCGCGTGCAGGATCTTTTTAAGCCGTTCCATTCGTATCCTTTCTCATCCGGACGGTAAAGGTGGTACCGCGACCGAGCTCGCTTGCAACCGAGATCTCGCTGCCCGTGATATCGATCACGCGCTTCACCAGCGTGAGACCAAGGCCGTTGCCCTGCGTTTGGTGCGAGGTATCGCCTTGATAAAACTTTTCAAACATGTGCGCGCCCACCTCGCGCGAAATGCCGCAGCCCGTGTCGCTGATCTCAACCACGGCGTTCCCCCCCTCGCTTGAGAGCTGCAGGCGCACCTTGCCGCCCGCGGGGGTAAATTTAAAGGCGTTTGAAAAGAGGTTGTTCCACACCAGTGTCATCATTTCACGGTCGGTGGAGACCAGCACGCCGTCCTCTATCTCGGTCTCTATCTCAATATTTTTTTGCTCCCACGTGCGCTCAAACTCGATCAGGCATTCGCAAAGCTGCTCGCCAAGGTCAAAGGTCTCGGGCGTGGGATGGATCTGCTGATTTTCAAGCTTATTGAGCTTTAAAATGTTGGAAATAAGGCTTGACAGGCGCCGCGTGGCATCGGTGATCGCCTTTGCGTATTCCATACGCTCGGCTTCTTGCAGTCCCGGCGCTTGCAGCATGGTGCCGTAGTTTTGGATCACGGCAAGCGGGGTCTTCAGCTCGTGCGAGACGTTGGCAATAAAATCGGTGCGCAGGGTCTCGGTGCCCGCCAGCGCTTCTGCCATTTTGTTGAAGCACTCGATCACATCACCAAAGGTATCGTCGCTGTCAAAGGGCTTTGGCGCGCGGATGCGCACTTTAAAATTGCCGCGCATCATCTGCTTTGCCGCCTCGGTGATCCGCCGCGCGGGCGCCTCAACCAGCAGCTTGTGTCGCACCGCATCAATGGCGGTAACAATGGCACTGAGAAACACCACGTTGCCAAAGGTCAGCTTTGCCGCCACCGTAATGTCCTTTGAGGTAAGCGTGATCCCCATGACCGCCGTCATGGTAGTGATAAACAGAGCCATGCAGCAGGTGATCACAAAGGCGATCAGCAAAAAGAAGAGCACATAGCGGTTCAGCGTGCGCAAGACCTTGTGAAACCTTTGTTGGCGGCTCATTTCAGTACCGCCTTATAGCCAAGCCCGTGCACCGTTACGATCTCAAAGGAGGTGCAATCGGCTAACTTGCCGCGCAGCTTGGTCATATAAACATCTACCGTGCGGGGGCCCGAGGAGGTATCCGCATCCCAAAACTCGTCCATCAGCTGTGTGCGGGTAAAGGTTTTTTTGGGGTAGGAAAGGAGCTTATATAAAAGGCTGAACTCGCGCGCTGTTAGCTGGATCTCCTTGTCACCGAGGTAAGCGGTGCGCTCGTCCATATCCATGGTGAAATCGCTCACCGTCAGCTTGCGCGAGGAGGCGATCTTGGCGCGGCGCAGCAGTGCCCCGATGCGCAGGAAAAGCTCATCAAGATCAATCGGCTTTACCATGTAATCGTCCACGCCCACGCGGTAGCCGCACTGCTTGGCGGCAAAATCGTCTCGTGCAGTCATAAACAAGATCGGGATATTTTCATTCAGCGCGCGCACGGTCTTAACCAGCTCAAACCCGTCAATGCGTGGCATCATGATATCCGAAACAATGAGATCAAAGGTTTTTTCGTATAGCGCATCGTATGCCGCTTCGGCATCAAGGCAGCCCGTTGCCTCGTAGCCGTTATTGTTTAAAAATTGGCACACGGTGCGGCAGAGGTCCTTGTCGTCCTCCACAACCAAAATCTGAAACATGCTTTGCCTCCTTTGGCAGATTTTACACTATTATAGCATGCAAATGTTAACGTTTTGTTTTCGCCCGCATGCTATTGCAATTTTTTTATAGCAGCGGCGCGAAAATGCGAACCACGGCGCGGAAAAATCGCACAAAAACATTGGTGGCGAGCATATCCTCGGTCACGTGAATGCATTTGCCGAGCGTTTCCTCCATATCCCTTTTGAGATCCTTGATGCAATCCGCGCGGTAAAGCCACACGCCGTTTTCAAAATGGTGCACAAGGCTGCGGTAATCCAGATTGATGGTGCCGATCATGGCGCAGTCGTCGTCGGCAAGATAGCTTTTGGCGTGAATAAAGCCGGGCTCATATTCGTAGATCTCAACGCCCGCCCTCATAAGGCGGGGATAAAAGCTGCGGGTCATGCCAAACACCAGCTTCTTGTCGGGGATGTGCGGCACAATGATCTTCACATCCACGCCGCGCAGTGCCGCGTTTTCAATGCTGGTGCAAAGATCGTTGTCGATGATAAGATAGGGCGTGGTCATATACATATAGCGCGTCGCATTTGCCAGTATGTTTTGTATCACGCTCTTGCCAACGCGGCGGCGGTAAAGGGGCTTGGGACCGTCGCCAAAGGGAATCACATAGCCCTTGGCTACCGTATTGGCGGCGGGATAGAGCTCGTGTGCGGGCTGCGGCACCTTCTTTACATTGATGCCGAAGTCAACAAGAAACAGCTTGGTCAGCTCATATACGCCCTCACCCTCCAGGCGCAGCCCCGTATCCTTCCAGTGCCCGAAGCGCTCGATCTCATTGATATATTCATCCGCAATATTTACGCCGCCCGTATAGCCCACAAGCCCGTCAATGACGGTGATCTTGCGGTGCGAGCGGTTGTTAAACTCGCTGTCAGCGTTGCCTCTGAGGCGCGAAAAGGGCGTTGCCTCAATGCCATAGGAGCCAAGTATTTTTGCGTAATTGCCGGGGAGCGTTGACATACAGCCGATGTCGTCATACGCCACCTTTACCTCAACACCCGCTGCCGCCTTTTCCTTCAGAATATCCAGTATCGCGTTCCAGAATTTGCCCTCCTCGATAATGAAATACTCCATATAGATAAATTTTTCGGCTTTTTTGAGATCCTGCAGCATTGCCGCCATCATATCCTCGCCGAGCGGGAAATAGGTGGTCTTGGTATTATCAAACAGCGCACAATCGGCAATTTCGCAAAGCATCTTCGCCCCATTGTGCACCGCGTGGTTCTCCTCCTTCAGCTTGGCAAACTCGGCACTGTCGTTTCGCTCGTATGCCAGCGCACCCAGATCATGCAGACGCCGTACATATTTCTTTTTGAGTGTGCGCGAGGCGAAAATAAGATAGAGCATAAAGCCCGCGATCGGCAAGATTAACACAAAAAGGAGCCAAGGCACCTTATAATCGGGATTGTCATCGGAGGAGATGATCTTAATGACACAGCCGATCTCGGTCAGCCATGCGGCAAGATAAAAATAGGGCACAAAATAGCAAAGCGCCACCACCACGCCAATGATCGACAGTACCTCAAGGACCGTCAGAAGCATGGCGATGATGTAACGCACGGGAATGTAGTTGATCTCGCGTTCAACAGTCTTATTTCCCGTATTGTAGGTGTATGTCCGTTTCATTTGCTTGCCTCCTGTGCTTGTCTTTAAAGTATTCTTGCCCGAGGTGCGCGCCAACACGCACCTCGGGCGAATTTGTTTTACTTTTTGAAATTATCAATGCGCTCGTTTGCAGCGGCAGCGCGCTCGTTTGCAGCCTTGATCTGTGCGTCGCGCTCCTCCTGCATCAGTGCCTTACGGGTCTCGGGCTTGCCCATTGCCTTGGCTTCTTCCCAGTTTGCCTTGCTTTCCGCCTTAGTAGCAGCAAAGTTGGCTTTGTCAACCTCGTGCTGTGCCTTTGCGTCCTCTTTCATGTCGCTGAATGCTCTTTTAAAGAAATTTTTGATACCCATTGTGATTACCTTAACCTTTCATAATATTGTCGCTCATGGCGATGATTTCGGGTGCGTATTTTTTACGGCGCTTGCCGAGAATGCCTTTGTAAAGGGGATAGTTGATGCCAACCATCAAAATGCCAAGGAGCCCTACGCCGATGCCAAGCGGTATCGACGAGCCGATCACGCCCATGGCAAGGCTCATGCCCGTGCCCATCACCAGCGCGCCAACGGTGCCGAGGATGTAGGCGAAAACGCATGCGGGGCGCTTTACCTTGCTGTCAAGTGCCTTCAGGTCGTCAAGCGCGGTGTGCTCCTTTTCGGTGTACTGTGTGCGGATCTTCTGTACGAGAAATTCTTTATCGTTATTCATGTGTGCTTCCTTTCGGTTGATCGTGATATCAGTATAAGCCCCGCTTGTTTCCTTATGTTTTGCAAAATGTTTACGAAATGTTAATCTCAAAATTATTTCAAAGCATTTTTTAGGGCAAGGCGGTGTGTTGTGTTACTGTGCCCTTATTCTACCGCCCGCTTGTTTGCGAGTTTTTTGAAAAATGTTTTTAAAATGTTAATCTTAATATTTTGCTTGCAGGGCTTTCGTGCGCGCACGTGATTAGAATATGAAAAAACCGCCTCGGCTTTTATGCGAGGCGGTCTCTTGCCGCAGCTTTCCTATAAAAATCTCTTTAAACCGAGAAATAAAAGTGTAGAGCATTTCAGCCCTCATTCTCGTCAGATCCGTTGCTTGCCGATATTGCTGCACCTCTCACCTTTGCCTTTAGAGTTTTGCCCGTGTGTCTTTTGTAAAAGCGGCACAGGTAGCTTGCATCGTAAAAGCCAAGTTTTTTTGCAATGCTTTCAACCGAAAGATTGGCGTCGTTTGCCATCTCCTCCGCCTTCATTATGCGTATGCGATTGCGAAACTGCAGGGGAGAAATGCCGTTTGAATATTTGATAAATTTATGCGCAAAGCTGCTTTCACTCATACAGCACATTTGCGCCAGCTCCTTGACCGATATGCTTTTTTCGGGATGTGTCTTAATAAATTCAAAAGCGGGAGAAAGCTCGCCAAAGCCTGCCTCCGTAGTGCGGCTTTCACTGGTCAGCAGGGTGCTTAACAAATCGTAAAAGTCGGCTTTGATGCGCAAGGCGGGTTGATTTTGCAGTATACTGATATATAAGCGTGTGACCTTGCCGTATAAAGTGCCGTCCGTATCCTTTATCGGCGGACGAAAGGTATCAGTGATCTCGATCGGCTCGCCCCGCGTGCTTTGCAGCAAAAAGCCGATCACAAGACCGGAGGAGGGGGCATTTGCCTCGATCAGGCGGGAAACGTAATTTGCCTTGTCGGCGGCAAACAGCACCTCTCCCGCGTCAATCGTAAACAGCGGTTCACCTTCGGCGTTATAGTAATGTCGTCTGCCCTTTTCGCAGAAATATATCATGTTTTTGTGTCGCCCGAATTTTGAATAATCGTTCACGGTAGTTGTTTGAGAGGTAATATAAACGCCGGTCAGCTCGGTTACGGTAAAATCGGCGTGCAGCAATTCATCTAATTTCAGCTTCAAGGCGTCACCTCCTTTTTATAAGCTCATTATAGGGCAAAAAGAAACAGGTGTCAAGTGCTTGCAGGATCGTACAATAAAAAAGCAGGAAAATCTATTCATTCACATGCGGTAGCATGCTATAATGGGGCTACTGCTTTTGGAGGTGCGATATGGATAAAAACATTTACTATTGCAAAAAAGAGGAATTTTTAAAAAACGCCAAAATGCCCCTGCGGATCTTGAAGAGCGAGCAGGCGGCATATGAGGAGATCGCGGAGATCATGCTGGATACCGTGAAGCAAAACAATGCTGCGGGCAAGCCCACAACCATTATTTGCCCTGTGGGTCCCATTGGGCAGTATCCTATTTTTGCAGAGCGCGTAAACCGCGAGCGTGTTAGCTTGAAGGATTGTACCTTTATTAACATGGATGAGTATTTGAACGACGACGACACCTACGTGGCGTATGACTGTGGACTCGGCTTTCGAGAGATTATGGATCGGCTGCTGTATCACAGAATTGATGCGGAGCTTGTCATGCCTGAGGAAAATCGCATTTTTCCCGTACCGGGCAGGGAGGCGGAGCTTGACGCGTTGCTTGAGGCGCGAGAGATTGACTGTTGCCTGACGGGTGTGGGCATTAACGGGCATATTGCCTTTAACGAGCCGCCCGAGGCGAATGACCCTATAACCGATGCTGAATTTGCAGAGATCGGCACGCGCTGCCTTAACATTGCCCGCGAAACGGTAACCAATAACGGCAGAAACAAGCTGCTTGGCGCACTGGATGCATTCCCAAAGCGCTGCATTACGCTCGGTATGAAGCAGCTGCTGCGGGCGAAGGTGTTTAAGATCTATCTGTATTGCGATTGGCAATTCGGCATCATGCGCAAGGTGGCACTGGGCGGGGTAACGAAAACCGCTCCCGCAAGCTACCTGCAGCAGCACTCGAATGCCGAAGTGGTCATTACCGAAGCACTCTATAACACAGAGCTTTAAGGGGGGAACGTGATGGAAAAAAGACTAACGGTAGCGTTGCTTGGCTGCGGCGCACGCGGCTACATTTTTACGCGCCTGATGCTGCAGGAGCAAAAATTTGATATTGTTGCACTCTGCGATTGGAACAGCGAGCAGTTGAAAAAGATACACGATACGTTTGGTCTCACACACACCGAGGATTTCACCGATGCCGATGCTTTTTTACAGGCAAAGCGTGCCGAGGTGCTGGTGATCGCCACGGATGATCGCGCACATGTGCCGCAGTGCGTGCGCGCGCTGGAGCTTGGTTATGATGTATTGCTGGAAAAGCCGATCAGCGATAGCCGTGACGAGGTAGAGCTGCTGCTGAAAACGCAGGAAAAAACGGGAAAAACCGTGATCGTATGCCACGAGCTTCGCTACGGCCCCGCATTTCAAAAATGCCACGAGCTGCTGAAAAGCGGCGTGATCGGCACGCTATATGCCATCAATGCGCAGGAACGCCCCTCTTATTTTCACTGGGCGCAGGCGTATGTGCGCGGCATCGGCGCCTCGCTGGAAAAGGGGCACCCCGTGATTCTCGCAAAGTGCTGCCATGACCTTGATCTTATTCAATCCTATGCGGGCAGTGAATGCGATACGGTATCCTCAATTGGCGAGCTGCGCTTTTTCAAGCCGGAGAACGCACCCGAGGGCGCTGCCGATCGCTGTGTGGATTGCAAGCATATGGATACCTGCCCTTATAGTGCCAAGCGCATATACGTGGACGGCTGGAAAAAGGATAAGCCCACCTACAGCTGGCCCTATTCCAAGGTCGCCATTCAAAATCCCACCACGGAGGCGGCGCTGTGGGAGGGCATCAGAACAGGTGTTTATGGGCAGTGCGCATTCAAATGCAAGGTGGAAAAGACCGATCACCAAATGGTGCAGATGCATTTTAAAAACGGTGTGAATGCTTCGCTTACCATGGCGTTTTCGGGGCATGCGGGCAGACGAATGACCTTTTACGGCACGTACGGCGAGATCATTCTTGATGAGCGTGCCGAGCAGATCGAGCTGCTGGTATTCGGCGAGCCGAAGCAGATCCTTCCCATACATACGCTGCGCGTTGACGGAAACAACCACGGCGGCGGTGATGAAATGCTGATCCATGAATTGTACGATGTGCTTACCGGGAGAAAGCAGAATGAAACAAGCCTGCGGGAGTCGGTGGAAAGCCATCTCATGGGCATTGCCGCAGAGGAATCGCGACTGAGCGGCGGTATTCTTGTAAAGGTCCACCGTTAAATCTTTGCTTCTTAATAAAAAAGACCGTCTCGCCATTAGCTGACGCGCCGTAACGAAGGTTTCAAAAATAACAAGTGGTAAAGACAATCGATACAGTATATCGCAAATAAT
>CAZOWH010000072.1:0-8996 GCA_964583425.1 uncultured Lachnospiraceae bacterium | reverse complement strand
GACAAAAGGCTCAGAACTTTCGTCCTGAACCCTTTGTCAGTGATCTGAGACTACTCTGCGGATTAGTCTTTTTGTTTAGTGACCAGAGCGCGAGGCTTGAACTTGCGCTCTGGTCACTAAGATAGATAAAGCTGAAATATTGCTTTTGCCCATTCGAGATAAAAGGGTACGTTGTTATCTAACCACGCTTTTATATATGGCAGATCCGCGGGTAATATGCTGCCGACATGCTGATATACGCTACCGATCGCCTCGGACTCTCCGATCGCGATCATAGCCCGCGCGTGATCACCGACGGCAGCATACTTGCCAATTGCCAGTGCACCAACGGAAAATTCACCGATAGACAATGCGCCAAAGGAAACGATACCGATGCTGATTGCGCCCGCCGCAAGCAAGCCAAGCGCAACCGTGCCGACCGCGAGTAGCGCAAGTGCGAATGTGCCGCATGCGATCAAGCCAAGGGACAGCAGTCCTACGGAAATCACGCCAAGCGACAAAAATCCAAGCGACACCACGCCCCGTGAGAGAAGCCCCACTGAAAAAACACCTTTTGCACGCACCCCGACGGCAAAAAATCCCCTTGCATCCCTTCCGATATGATAGAGCGGCATGCCAAAGATCATTTTCTCGCTTTTTCTCTCTTTAAATTGATGCTTGAGCTTATCCCAAGGAGAAGACGGGGCTCTCGAGCTCACGTCGTTTCTCTCCGTGATCTCCTCATTTAAAAGATAATCCATTGAGCAGTCGAACAGCTTTCCCATTTTAATCAGCTTATCGGTTTCCGGATATGCAATATCCGATTCCCATTTGCTGATCGATTGGCGGGAAACATTAAGGATGTCTGCCAACTGCTCCTGTGTGTAATTTTGTTCTTTTCTCAATTTTGAAAGCTTTTCGCCAAATGTCATATGTATTGTTCCTTTCGTTTATTGAACGCCGCGTTACGTAATCTATCATAGCACATCAAAAGCAGTACTGCCACCACTTTTATGTTTCTTCATGTAAACTCTCAGTTGCTTTTCGGGCTTTTTCCGAAAAATCGGCGGTACATACGACAAAAATAGCTACAATCGGAAAAGCCGCAGGCAAGTGCCACATCCTTGACCTTGAGTGCCGTGTCGCCTTGGAGCTGTATTTTTGCATTTTCCAAGCGAATGCGTGTGAGCATTTCAAATATGCTCTCGCCGTATTCTGCCTTAAAATCACGGCAAAGCTTTGAGCGCGCGCAGGACACCTCACGCAAGATATCCGAAAGCGTAACGGGCTCCGCAAAATGCTGCTCAAGATACGCCTTAACGCGCTCAGTTGAGGTTGGCTCCTTGCCGAGCGCCGCATCAAAAAAGCACACCACCGTACGGTAGGCGTTTGCCATCAACTGCGGCAGGCTGCTTTCGCTGTGAAAGCCGGTATACAACCCCTCCATGGCACCTTGAAATGCGCCGCAGTGCTTGCCGAAATACGCCGCAGATCCATCTACACCGTAAAATGAAAGCAACGCCTCTGCCCCTGCACCGAAAAAGCGAATCCATGAGGTATAAAAATTTTCGTCAAGCCCGCGGTAGCTGTGCGGCTCATCTGCACGGAGAAAAAACAGATCGCCCGCAGTCAGCTTATAAGTGTGCTCTCCCAGCTGCAGGATACCGTGCCCACGGTTGACAAAAAATATCTGATGATCGGGAAGCCCCTCTGGGCGAGTTCGGGGCGCCTGTGGCTCATCGTATCCAACCGTTACGGCGTATAGCGGAAAAATACGCTCTGCCTCTTGTGTATACACTCTGCTTTTCATATCAACCTCGCGGAATATAATTATATAAAATACACAATAATTCGATTTACATTGCGATTTTGACGTACTATAATTATATTAAAGAAAGGAGTGCTTGTCAATATGATCTTCCCTGAAATTTATTTTAACAATCCTGCCATTACTCGCGTAGGCGACCGCGGAGATGTTTCCTACCTCATCCCCTACCACAGTGAGGAGAGCGCCCGCACCATGCGGCGCGAAAAGTCCGAAAAATTCATACTGCTGAACGGCACATGGGATTTTAAATTTTACCCTGCCGCACTCGACGTGCGCGAGCATTTTTACCGCACGGATTTTGACACCACCGACTTTGACAAGATAGAGGTGCCCTCTGTGTGGCAAATGTACGACTATGAAAAGCCGACCTACATTACCTCACCCTACCCCATCCCCTTTGACCCGCCAAATGTGCCCTATGCCAACCCCATGGGGGCATACACGCGCACAATACAGCTTGATAAAAAGGCAAACAAGCGCTATATCCTCTCCTTTGAGGGTGTTTCCTCTGCGTATTACCTTTGGGTAAACGGTGCTTTTGCGGGGTATGCACAGGTTTCGCACAGTGAGAGCGGCTTTGACGTGACCGACAAGCTGATAAACGGCGAAAACAAAATTGCCGTGGCAGTGCTCAAATGGTGTGACGGTACCTATATTGAGGATCAGGATATGTTCCGTCACAACGGCATTTTCCGCGATGTGTATCTCCTTGAGCGAGACGAAAATTATATTACGGATCTGTGCTTGACACAAGCACTTACCGACGATTATACCGCGGGAACCCTCACGCTTTCCCCCACCTTTTCCATGGGCGAAGCACCGCTCAACGTAAAATTATATGCTCCCACCGGCGAGCTGCTTTATGCGGGCGACAGCACCGAGATTACCGTAAAGGAACCGCTGCTGTGGAGCGCAGAGATGCCGCAGCTTTACACGGTCACCCTCACCTGTGGCAGTGAGCATTTAGCCCTGCGCGTGGGATTTAGAACAATAAGAATTGCCGACGGATGCTTCCTTTTGAATGGCAAGCCCATCAAATTCCGCGGTGTTAACCGCCACGACAGCACGCCCGACAAGGGCTTTGTCATGACCTATGAGGACATGAAGCGCGACCTCTTGTTGATGAAAGCACACAATATCGACTCGGTGCGTACCTCGCACTACCCTGCCGCACCGCAATTTTACGAGCTTTGCGATGAGATCGGTATTTATGTAATGTGTGAAGCGGACATGGAAAGCCACGGTTGCACCTATCAAGGCTTTTTCCCCTATATTGCGCAGGATAACCAATACCATGCGGCAATCGTGGAGCGCGGCGAAAAAATGGTAAAGCAGCTGCGCAATTTTTCCTCGATTGTGATGTGGTCGCTCGGCAACGAGTCCTCCTGGGGTGACAATATGAGGGCGGAGGCTATGGCGATCCGCGCGCTTGACACACGTCCCATTCACTATCAAGGCGTTGAAAATTACATCAAAAAATTCACAAACGACGACAATATGCGCCTGATCGAATGGAAAAACAGCCTCCCCTACGTGGATCTGATCAGCATGTTCTACCCTAAATATAACCTTGATTACACCTTTCACGAAAAAGATCCACGCCCGATTATATTCGGAGAATACTGCCATGCAATGGGCAACAGCTGCGGCGACATCTGGGATTATTGGCGCGAGATCCTCACACACAAGCAGCTTTGCGGCGGCATGATCTGGGAGTGGAGCGACCACGGCATCAGGCGCGGCGCGGACATGCTCTACGGCGGCGACTTTGACGAGCCCCATCACGCGGGCGAATTTTGCATGGATGGGTTAGTGAGTGCCGACCGAAAGCCGCACACCTCCCTTTTGGAGGTAAAAATGGCGTATGCACCCGTAAGAATTGATGCAGTTGACCTTAAAAACGGAATGTTTTTGCTAAAAAATTACAATGCCTTCCGCACGATGGGCTATGCTACGATTCACTACAGCATTGAGGAGCTGGGAGAGGTGCGGGAAAGCGGCACGCTGGCACTTGATACCCCCGCGCTCTCCGAAGAGTGCTTTACCGTCTCCTGCGACCTCGCGGCACTGCGCCACAGAAGCTATATCACCTTTACCGTTTTGGAGGGCACGCGCGAGGTGTTTGCCTGCCAGCATCGCCTGCCCGTAAAGGAGCGCTACGATGCCCTACCCGCCTGCACGGTACCGCTTACCGTCAGCGACGAGAACGGTGTGATCCGCATTGCGGGCGACAGATTTTCCTACGCCATTGACAAATACAAGGGCATGCTGTGCGGCGCTACGGTAAGCGGAAAGGAGCTGCTGGTGGCAACTGTCGATCCCGTTGTTTGCCGAGCGCCCATTTCCAACGACCGCTTACTTGAAGACTACTGGTTTAGTCTCAGTGCGCGAAAGCCGATCCCCCGCGTGGATATGAAAAACCCCGCACTGTTTGCCAATTTTAAGCAGATCACAAAGGAAGCCGACCGTATGAGCGTTTCTTTTGAATTTTGTGTGACACAGATCGGTCAGCACCCTTATGTAGCGGGCAACATTTCCTATACCGTTTTCGAAAGCGGAAAAATGGAGATACGAGAAAACGGCAGCGTACGGCGCGACATGACCGCGATATTCCCCCGTTACGGGCATTTGCTAAAGTGCGACAAGGCGTTTGAGAACCTTACCTACTACGGCTGCGGAGAGATCGAAAGCTACGTTGACAAGCATCACCTTGCTAAATACGGGCTTTACCGCACCACGGTTTCGGCACGCACCGTCATGGATAGCGAGGTACCGATGGAGCACGGCAGCATTGCCGATACAAGCTTTTTGGCACTGACCGACAGCGCAGGATACGGCTTTCTTTTCTCGGGTGACGGCTTTTCCTTCAACGCCTCGCATTACGATTTTTACAAAATGCTCCATAACGGCTACCGTCACCGCTCGCAATTGGAGGTGGAAAAGGAATCATTTCTCATTCTTGACCGCTATATGATGGGCGTTGGCTCGCACAGCTGCGGTCCCGACCTCGCGGCAAAATATAAGGCAAGCGGCGGCAATTATGCATTTACAATGTCTATCACCCCCGTAGGGCAAGGCACTGACCCCGTAGCACTTGCCAAAACGGTTTTAACACCACAGCAGCGAGAAAAATCCTGCTTTCCGCGCATTGCCGCAGTCACCAAAGCCACCAAGAACAGCGGCAAGGAGATAGACCCGGATTTGATTTAAAGATACAAGGACCCCTCAAGCAGTCAGCTTGAGGGGTCGTATTATATCAAAATGTTTCCCTATTTCTTACCTTGTGATTATATCTATCGGTGTGTGCAGATAGCAGCCATTCTTGCTCTTACTAAAGAATGGGGTTGCTTCTTTGCCTGCCACCAGAACTTTTTTCGGCATGCTTCCCGTGATCTCGCATTCGGTCAGCTTTCCTCCGCAAACGGTGAAGGATACGCGCCTCTTTCCCTTAGCACAAAGCCCACTGACACTGATATTTCCCCACTCCGCAGGAAGAGCGGGAGCAAGGTGCACCGTATCAAGATCCGATTGCAGCAGCATTTCGGCAATGGCAGCCGTGATGCCAAAATTGGAATCTATCTGAAAGGGTGGGCAAGCACCGAACAAATTGGCATACGAGCCACCGCCGCCCGAGTATCGCACGCTTGTATCCTGTGTCAGATGCAGCTGATCGCGCACATAGGCAAACGCCGCAGCTCCGTCACCCAGTACGGCATAAAGGGCGGCACGCCACGCAAGGCTCCAGCCAACGGTTTCTCTCCCCTTCTTTTCCAATGATTTTTTGCATGCGGCACAAAGCGCGGGATCGGTGGCGGGGTGGTAGGCACGTGCGGGATAAAAGGCATAAAGGTGCGAGAGGTGTCTGTGTCGCACGTCGCGCTCTTGCTTTTCGGGATACCACTCCATAATGCCGCCGTCACTTGCGATCAACGTGGGCAGGAACCTTGGCAGCTCCTCACGCACCTTGGGTGTGATGTCATCCTCCGCACCAAGTATATCTGTGATCTTTAAATAATTGCCAAAGAGCTCTCGCAGGATCGCCATTGTCATTTCGGTAGTCTCGGATACCGAAGCACGTCCTCCATCTACCAAGAAGGAATTTTCGGGAGATGTGGCAGGAAATGCAACACGGTAACCGTTTATCGTGACAAGCTGTGACAGATAAAAGCGCACGGCTTCTCGGATAATGGGGTATGCCGTCTGCTTTAAAAACTGCTGATCCAAGGTGTATTCGTAATACTCGACAAGGTGATGGCACAGCCAACCGCCCGCTGCATTCCAGAATGAATACTGTGCAGAGCCGAGCACCGGCTGGGTAAAGCGCCACAGGTCGGTATTGTGGTGGCAGCACCAGCCATCAGCACCGTACAGCACCTGTGCCGTCTCCTTGCCCATTTCGCTGACCTCGCCAATGAGGCGCAGCAGAGGCTCATACATTTCGGGGAGCCCTACTGTCAGCGTGGGAAAATAATTCATTTGCAAATTGATATTAACGGTATAATTGGCGTGCCACGGCGCCTCGTACTTTTCGTTCCAAATACCCTGAAGATTGGTTGCCTGGCTGCCCTCACGGGAGGCGGCAACGGTCAGATATCTGCCAAAATTGAAGAGCAGAGCAGGCAGGGCGAGATCGGCTTCGCCCGCACTGAATTGTCGCATGCGCGTGGAGGTGGGTACATTCGCGCGCCCATTGCTGCCGAGGTTCAGCGCAACGCGATTGAAAAACCGCGCGTGATCACGTACGTGTGCACGCAACATATCCTCATAGGGCTTCTCTGCCAGCTTCTGCTGCAGCACGGCGCAAGCGCCTCTGTAATCCCGCCCCTCGGTAAACGGGTGCTTTTGGTATCCGTTAAAGGAGGTCGCCATCAAAACGCGGATCTCGCAGTAGGTGGCATTTTGCACCGAGATCGCATTCAGATCGTTTTTCTTTTTGCCGTCGGTCAGAATATCGGCAATTGCCATAAATCGCACACCGCGCCGCTCAGGCTCGTCGAAATACTGCGTTTTACGGTCAGTCAGCTCAATTCCCTGCCTTGCAGCAACCGGACACTCACCCTCAAGATACAAAAGCGCACCGTTGGTATATACCTTAGAATAAAGCTGACTGTTAAAGCCCGCCGAGAGGGAGATCACCGGTGCCGGCGTACCGTCCTTTTGCCGAGCCTCTATTCTGTAAACGATTGCATGATCGGGATTTGAAGCAAATGCCCTAACCGTATATCCGAGCTCACCGCGCCAATACCGCACGCTCACCAGCGCACGGGAGAGATCCAGCACGCGTCGATAGCCGCTTACCTTGTCGGAAACTCCCGTAAAGGCTATGGTGAGATCACCCAAGGGCATGTATGCCGCCGAGGTGTAGCAGCCAAAGTTTTTGGTTAATTCCGTTGTTGCGGCTGCATAATCGCCCTTCAGAATATTCTTTTTGGCACGCTCCAAGGAAGCCTTTCCGTCTCCTCTAAAGCGATCCTCACAGGGATACCCTGTCCAAAGCGTATCGTCATTGAGGCTGAGACGCTCGTTTTGCGTGCCACCGTAAACAACCGCGCCCTGCGCGCCGTTGCCGATGGGATACGCCTCCTCAAAGCACTTTGCCGGGCGCTTTTCCATTAAGCAAAGAGAATCTTTACTTTGTCTTACCGTATGCATGATCTATCGCCTCCTTTGAGTAGCCTGCTCTTTTCCACATTATATCTCAAAATCATATCGATTTCAAGAGAAAAAAATTTTGAGTATACACTTTTTTTAAAAAAGCAAGCCGCCGTGCCATGGCACGGCGGCTTGCTTTGGGTGAAGAGCAGATTTTCTCAATCACAGTTTTCCCAGTTGTGGTAAACGTTCATCACGTCGTCATCCTCTTCGAGCATTTCGATGAGAAGACCCATAAATTTGAGATCATCGGCATTGGTCAGCTCAACGGAGGTAGAGGCGATCTTATCCTTTTCGGCGGAGAGAATGGGGTATTTTGCGCCCTCCAGCACCTCCTTGATGGCGTAGAGGTCGTCTACAACGGTATAAATTTCAAACACACCGTCGCTTGCGGCAAAATCCTCGGCTCCCGCTTCAAGCGCGGTCTCCATCAGCTTATCCTCGTCAATATCGCCATCCTCGTTACCGACGATGATCACGCCCTTTTCCTCAAAGAGGAAGGATACACACCCCGAGGTACCCATATTGCCGTGATACTTGTTAAAGTAGGAGCGCACGTTGCCTGCGGTGCGGTTGCGGTTATCGGTGGTGGTCTCCACAATGACGGCAACGCCGCCGGGACCGTAGCCCTCATAAGTAATTTCCTCGTAATCCTCGCCCGTGGAGCCCATTGCCTTTTTGATAATGCGCTCAATGTTGTCGTTGGGGACGTTGTTGGATTTCGCCTTCTGAATGAGATCGCGCAGCTTGGAGTTCGAGGTGGGGTCACCGCCGCCTGCCTTTACGGCAACGGCGATCTCCTTACCGATCTTGGTAAAGACCTTTGCCTTTTGCGCATCGGTTTTTTCTTTTTTGTGCTTAATATTCGCCCATTTGCTATGTCCTGACATGTTATTTTATCTCCTATAGATTAAATTTTTTCCATTTTCTTAAGGCAGATCAGCGGGAATGCGTTACCGAGCACCACGTTGGTGGCACGGGTGATAGCAACACGGGTCGCACGAACGGCGGCATCCTCGGCATTAAGGATCTGACAATTATGATAAAAGCGGTTAAAGGCGGCTGCCACATCGAGAATGTAGCGCGTGATCACCGAGGGCTCGTAATCCGCAATGGCGACGGCAACCTTCTCCGGGAACTTGGCAAGCACCTTAAGGAGTGCCGCTTCATCAGGCGAGGTGATAGTAAGCGCTGCGGGCGCCTCCTGTCCCTCGGCGCGGCGGAGCACCGCACAGGTGCGCGCATAGGTATACTGCGCGTAGGGTCCCGTGTTACCGTCAAAATTGAGGGCATCCTCCATCACGAAATTGATATCCTTGATGCGACTGTTGGAGAGGTAATAGAACACGATTGCGCCAACGCCGACAGCCTCGGCAACCTCTGCCTTGTTCTCGATATCGGGGTTCTTCTCTGCCATAATACGGCTGACCTCCTCAATGGCGGCACGGAAAAGGTCCTTCAAGAGCACCACGTTACCGGTACGGGTAGCAAGCTTTGCACCGTTGATGCTGACGGTACCGTAGGGCACGTGCACCAG
>CAZOWH010000071.1:0-8997 GCA_964583425.1 uncultured Lachnospiraceae bacterium | reverse complement strand
CGCCCCTACGCGGCGGCACCAAGGCACCGCCCTACGGTGTTCGTGTGACCGTTGCGCAAAGAATTTGGATATACTGCGGGCGGTGCTAAATTATGGTACTCCTTTGATATTCCGAGGGTGTTTGACCCGTGTGTTGCCGAAAAACAGTGCTAAAATATTTGGCATCGGAAAATCCGCTTTGCAGGGCGATCTGCCCCACCGTGCCGTGCCATTCGCGCAGCAGCTCCTTGGCGTATTCCACGCGCAGGTGGTTAATGTATTTGATGGGTGTTTGTCCATAAATTTTGCAAAACAGGCGGCGGAAATAGGTGTCGCTCATAAATGCCTTTTCGCAAAGCAGGCGCACCTCAAGCTCGGGGTCGGTATAATGCAGGTGCATAAACTCTACTGCGCGGCGGATCTTTTCGTAATCGGCGCCGTGCTTGCCGACATGCGACTCCTCGATATCCCGCAAAATGTTATAAAAAACCGACATGGAGCCGAAATAATATCCCGGCAGCTTGCGGTTCCAGATCTCCAGCATTTTTGTGAAGGAGCGCTGTAATGCTGCCGCGTTTTCGGGGCGGTAGACCCGAAAGCGCCTTTGCAGCTCGTCATCCGCCTCAAAGTGCGCCACAATGATCTTTTCTGCGCCGGATTTTAGTTTATAATCTGCTTTTTGTGGCATAAAAAGAACATCACCTGTGGTCAGATCTTCACTGTGCCCGCGCTGTGTTACGGTACTGTTACCTTGCACGCGAAAGGATAGCGCATGATAGGCTCTGCCCTTAATGGAGGTGTTTGTTTCCCCCCATGCTACCTCCAGCACCGAAAGCAGCTTGATTCCTGTCTTTTCCTTGATAAACATATAAGCGCCTCCGTTTTTGTTACTATTCTCATTATAGCGTGTCGCGCCTTGCTTGTAAAGTTATTTTTTTCAAACCTTTTATAATATTTTTTGGGTTGCCATCGGATGCATTTCGTGTTATGCTGTCATTGGTCACTTCTTGCAATACGGAGGTTCTTGCATATGTCATGTAACAACGCTTTCACATTTTCGGGTGAGCTTGCGGCACGTGCCGATGCGCGCATGCATCATGAAACGGCGCGCGGCTTATTTGCAGGCTTTTGCTTTGAGACCTGCACGCTTACGTTTCGGCAGGGTGCGGCGCTTACATTTATTGTGGGAAATCCGCAGCAGATGCCGACGGTGCCCGCGGGCTGTGAATATGCGCTTTACGCCGACGGGGATGGCGCTGCCGTGGTGGGCATTGATTACCCCTCGCTGATGCGCGGATATATTGCGCTGCTTTTAAAAATCGAACCCGTTAGCGGAAAAAGCGGTCTTTTTCGGATCGCGCCCACGCTGGAGCACAGCGCCTTTACCGTGCAAAACCGCATGATCCATCTGTGCGTTTTTCCGGAGACCACATATCTTTCCTTACAGAAGCTTGTGCGCCTTTGCGGCGTACTGCAATATACGCATATTGTCCTGGAGTTTTGGGGCATGCTCAAATTTGACTGCGCGCCCGCGCTTTCGTGGCCCATGGCGTTCACAAAGGCAGAGGCGCGCGCGGTGATCGAGGAAGCGAGAGCGCTTGGCATGGAGCCTATCCCCATGTTCAACCATCTGGGGCACGCATCGGCTTGCCGTGTCAATTCAGGCAAGCACGTGGTGCTTGATCAAAGCCCCGCGCTTTACGATCTTTTCACACCCGACGGGTGGTCATGGAATACGCAGAACCCCGCCGTTTGGGAGCTCTTGAAGCAGGTGCGTTTGGAGCTTTATGAGCTGTTTGGCGAGTGTACCTATTTTCACGCAGGGCTGGATGAATCCTATATGCACGCAAAATCCCCCGCGTATTATGATTTGTTGCCCGATTTTCTTGCCGATCTCACAAACGAGATCGTAAAGGAGGGCAAGCGCCCCATGATCTGGATGGATATGTTCCTGCCCGAGGAGGCGTACGTCAACCAAAATCTGCACGCGTGCAGCCGCGGAAAAACGCCCGCCGAGAGTGAGGCGGTGCTCTCCCGTCTTCACAAGCAAACGGTGCTGATCGACTGGCATTATTCGGTCAAGGAGGCGCCTGTGCATACCGCAACCTATCTGCTTGGTCGGGGCTTTGATATTATGGGCGCGCCGTGGTTTGATGCCGAGAATATCGCCGCCTATGTGGAGACAGCCAAGCAAGCGCCGCTTTTTGGCGTGATGGAGACCACATGGCATACCGTGGCACACGATATGTACAATATGCTTTACTGCGCAAGGCTTTGCGGTGCCGCCAAGGCGCCGTGGTCGGATTACAGCGGCAGAAAAGAGGAAACGGCAACGCTGCTGCGCAAGGTTACATCCGCGCCGCGTGATTACGCCGAGGCGGGCTGGATGCGTGAGCAGATCAATCTCGGCGCCGCTAAAATGTGTTAAAGAAAAATATATATAAGGAGAAAAAATTATGGCTATCAAGCATACAGGTATCAGCTACTATGGTATGAATTATGAGGAGCATGCAAAAGCGGACTTTATCGAAATGAAGGAGCACGGATGCGACACCGTGATCCTTGCTCTTACCGAGTTTGATATCGATTTCTGGTTTCCGAACATCAACAACATCGTAAAGACCGCACATGAGGTGGGTCTGCGCGTAATTGCCGACCCGTGGGGCGTTGGTAAGTACTTCGGCGGCGAGCAGGTGAGCCTGTTTTTGCAGAACAACATCCACCACCGTCAGGTTTCCGCTTACACGGGTGAGGTGCTGAATGCCGCTTGCTTCAACACCAACGCCTTTCGCGATTACTTCACGGGCATTTGCCTGAAGCTCGCAAAGAACACCGAGGTTGACGGCTTTTTCTGGGATGAGCCCCACTACGCTTACCCCAAATCCTACGCTTCCATTACGGGTGGCGCAGGTGATGATTGGGCGTGCCGCTGCCCCGAATGCATGAAGAAATTTGAGGAGTATTACGGCTACGAGATGCCCAAGTTTATGAACGACGATGTGAAGCAATTCCGTTGGCGCGAGGCACTCAAGACCCTGACCGATACCTCGAAGGCACTGAAGGAATACAACCCGAGCCTTGAAATTACCTGCTGCGTACACGCAACCATGAACAGCTACTACGTAACCGAGCTTCGCGGCTACGATAACTGGGATATGGTTGCCTCCTGCCCCTATTTTGATGTGTTCTCCACCACCATTATCAACTGGACTCTGCCGCGCAGCTTCTTTGAGGAGATCACCGAGCGCACCGTTGCTATGGCAAAGAAATACGGCAAGCAGTCCGAGCGCTGGTTGATGGGCTACAATAAGATGCCCGTTACCATGGAGCAGGTAGACGAGATCGTTGATCTTTATGAGAAGATGGGCGTTGATCGCATTGCCACCTGGACCTACCGCGGTGGCTATGGCACCGTTGTTGCTGCCAAGGATCCCATTGCGCTGTGGGATAAGATCGGCGAGAACTACCGCCGCGTGCTGAAAAAGGACTAAAACAAGATGGTAGATATCGAAAATCTGAAAACGGGGCTTGTTTTTCGCGACATAAAGCGTACCGCAACCCTTGCCGAGGGTGTGACCTATACCGAAAAGCATTTTATCAACCGTGAGGGCAAAAACGTTGATGTGTACACGGTTTACGTAGCACCGGGCGCCAAGGCACATATGGAGGTGGCGGTCACCCCGTGGGGGACCACCGAGACCGTGCCGGATCAAGCGGCGGCGCTGGCTGAAAAAAAGCCCGTGCTGGCGGCGGTAAATGCAGGCTTTTTCCACCTTGTGGCGGGCACGCTTGACCCCTACGGCATGCAGATCGTAGAGGGCAGGGTGATCAACGTACCGAACACCGACGATATGATGCACTCTAACAGCTGGTTCGGCGTGACCTACGGTGGAAAATATGTGATCTCCGATACCAAGGGATACGAGACCGTGTATCGCGGCACGCTTCGCTTTGGCATTGGCGGTGGCTACCGTCACATGATAAACGGCAAGGTAGAGTACCCCGAGGATACGGGCTGCCACCCCTTTACCGCGATCGCTCTCACCAAGGAGGGCGGTGTGGCTTTGGCGCTTGCCGATGGGCGCACCGAGCAGTCTGCCGGCGTCAGCTGCTACGATATGCTTGATATTTTTGCCGATATGGGGCTTAATCTTAAGGATATGATGCTTCTTGACGGCGGTGGCTCCACCACCATTGTCACACGTGAGGCAGACGGGTTGCTGCTTCGCAACCATCCCAGCGAGGGTGGTGTGCTTCGCCCCGTTTCCGATATTATTGCCGTTGTGGCAGATTGAGAGAAAGGCTATGACTGAATACTTACAAAGAATTATTGAAATTTTGCAAAGGATCGAAAAAGAGGAAATGGCAGGCATGCGTCGCGCAGCGCGTGCCGTTGCCGATACCATCAAAAACGATGGGCTGATCTTTGTGTTTGGGTGCGGTCACTCGCATCTGCCGGGTCTTGACACCTTTTATCGCGCGGGCGGACTTGCCAACGTTTCCGCCATGCTCGATACCGACCTTATGCTCCATAACGGTGCGGCAAAATCCAGTCGCATGGAAAAAATGTCGGGGATCGCCGCAGAGGTGTTCCGCCGCTATGTGCCGACCGAGCGGGATATGATCTTTATTTTCTCGGCATCGGGCAAAAATCAGGTGCCTGTGGAAATGGGCGATGCGGCACGCGCTGCGGGTGTGACCTCGGTTGGCGTTTCCTCCTCGGCGTATTTCGGCAAGGGCGGGCGCCTTCACGAGCATGTGGACATCGCGCTTGATTGCAAGGTGCCCTATGGCGATGCTTGCATTGAGGTGGGCAAGGCAAAAATGGGCGGGCTTTCCGCCGCTGCCGCCTGCTATATCCTCAACACCTGCCTCATTGAGGGCGCAAAGCTGGCGCTTTCCGAGGGCAAGGAGCCGCCCGTTTACCTCAGCGGTAACGTAGAGGGCGGACGTGAGCACAATGTTGTGCTTGAAAATATGTATCTTGGGAGAGTGAAGCACTTATGAGTAAGGTTGCTGTCATTGGTATTGTCGGCAATTCGGTGTTTTTGCCCGTGGAGCGCTTCCATGTCGGGGGCGAGACGGTAGAGGCAAGCTCGGTGCATTTTGAGCCGGGCGGTAAGGGCTTTAACGCCGCCGTGGCCGCCGCAAGATACGGCGTCGAGGTCAGCTATCTCGCCGCTGTCGGCACCGACGGTTATGCCGATATCAAAGCCTTTCTCGAAAGGGAAGGGATCGCTGCTACCTTGGTACAAAAGCCCGAGGGCACAGCGTTTGCCGCCATTGTGACCGATAAAAGCGGCAGCAATCACGTGACGGTCTATCAGGGCGCGCAGCTCACCGCAGATGACGTGATGCTGTTTGAGCGTAAAATTGCCGAGGCAGATATTTTGCTGCTCAACAACGAGGTGGCAGAGGCTGTGAACATCCGCGCAGTTGAGCTTGCCAAGCGATACGGCGTGCGCGTGGTGCTCAATCCCGCACCCGCACGTGCGCTTCATTCGTATCTTTTGGAAAACGTGGATCTGTTCACCCCCAACGAGCACGAGCGCGAGAGTATTGACATGCTGCCCAATCTTGTGGTAACGCTCGGCAAGCGCGGGTGCCTCATCAAGGCGCTGAATCAGACAATTCCTGCCGTAGATGTTGCTACCGTGGTCGATACCACGGGCGCGGGCGACACCTTCAACGGTGTGCTGGCGGCAATGCTTGCCGAGGGTGCAGAGCTACCCGTGGCGGTGGAGCGTGCCAATCTGGCATCGTCCATCGGCGTGACCCGCAAATATGCGGCTTCCTCGATTCCAACCAAGCAGGATATCTTGAATTTTTTAAACAAATAAAGGAGTGAATACAATGCAAAAAGGGTTAGATCTTCTCCTCAAAAAATACTCCGTGGCACGGGGTGCCGTAATTGCTGAGGACGGCAAAAGCGTGACCATCGAGGGTAAAGCCTATCCGCTGATGCCCTACGTGTGCGATCGCCGCTTTATGGAGCTGCGCGGTCTTGTGCTTGCGGGCAGACTTGGCAATATGTGCACCTGTCGCATCGGGCATACCGCTACGGTCGGTACCGATCTTTTCGAGCTGCTGGCGCGCGAGATCGGCATCCTTGAGTATACCGTGAACGCCACCGTAAAGGAGATCTTTGCCATTGCGGGCGCGGGAGCCATGAACTGCATTGCCGAGACCGACAATGGCTGTGTCGCCACCATTGAGCTGGGTGCCACGCTGCAGGCGGGCGAGACGCCGATTGATAAGCATGAGATCATTACCGATAACGGCGTTGCACTTGACCGTGCGGTAGATACGCAGGTGCCCCAAAGCTCGATCTACGTATTCGGTGAAAGCCCTGCGACCTTCCGCGATGTGGACGCCGAGCTTTACGGCTACACTGAGGATGAGATTTTTGCCATCCGTCATGCATTTTTCTTGGCACAAAGCCCTGCAGAGTGCGAGGCGTCGATCAAAAAAGCCGCACACATTGCGGCAGTTGTCGATGCGGCAAAAGAGTCGCTTGCTACGCTGGAAAACATCAAGGTAGGTGAATGAGATGAAAAGATTGAAGATCGCCATGATGAGCATGACCCACGGTCATACCAGAAAATACTACGATGTACTCAAAAATAACCCCAAGCTCGAATGGATCGCCGTATCCACCGCGAACGAGGAGGTGAAAAGGAACTTCCTTGACAAGGTAGATGGCATCCCTTGCTACGACAGTGATGAGGCAATGCTGCGCGCACATCCCGAGATCGAGGCGGTGGTGCTTGCAAGCGAGAACAGTGAGCATTTGCGCCAGATGCGCCTTTGCGCCGCACACGGCATTCATATTCTTTCGATGAAGGTGCCGACCTTCGATATGGAGGAATATGCCGAAATGGAGCGCCTTGTAAAGGAGCACGATATCATTTGCCAAGTCGAGCTGGAGCTGCACTATAACCCCGTTGTTTGTCGCATGAAGGAGCTGGTAAGGAACGGTGCCGTTGGTGAGCTGCGTGCCTTTAATGCCACCAACATCACCCTTTCGCCCGTTTGGGCGTTCCCGTGGCAGGGTATGCCCGAAAAGAGCTACGGCAAGCGCGTGCCGATCAAGGAGGGGCATCCCAAGTTCCGCGGCGGCGCACTTTGCGATCATCCGCATATTTTTGATCTCATCCGCGAGGTTGCAAGCAGTGAGTTTGACGTGATCTTTGCAAAGGTTGCACCCAACATGCGCCACGACCTTGAGGAGGAGGATATGCTGGCAGTTGTGGGCAGAATGAAAAACGGTGTGGTATTTTCGCTTGATCCCAGCTGGTCAAGAGCAGAAAATCGCATCAAGGTGCCCGGCCCCGGTTGGGAGGTGTTCCCCAAGCGCATGGAGGTAAATTTGGTGATCCACGGCGACAAGGGCAGCATGCTGACCGATTGCTTCGGACCCAATACCTATCACAACGGCGGCCCCGATAACCAGTATGTGGTGCAGTACACCTATTTTGACGAATGGGTGGGGCTGATCGACGAGTTTGTGGACAATATCCGCCTGCACCGCACGCCAAAGATCAATTTGCAGTGGCACAAAAACACCATTGCCGCCATGAACGCCGTTTACGAAAGCATTGCCACCGGCAAGCCTGTAAAATTCTGATTTGTCCGCAAACGGTATAAAAAATCGCCCGCAACCTCGGTTGCGGGCGATTTTTATCTTACCTCTACAAGGCGTGCATCACCTGCAAACAGTGCACCTGTGGTGTAATGCTTTTTGCCCTCGCGTTCATAGTCGCGCGGCGCATGGTCGTGTCCCGCGAAGCTGGCAAGGATCAGCGGGTGCTTTTCGATCAGCTCGATCACCTCGTCGCTCTTTCGGTAATCCTCCTCGGATACGCGCATGGTCACGTTTGGGTGCAGCTCCACGGTGTGGCGCAAGTAGCCGTTATACAGCGGTACGTGCATAAATACCACAATGGGAAGTCCCTTTTCAATCTCTTTTTTGAGACCCTCAAGCGCCGCGGCGGGGAAATAGTCAAGGGCGTTATCGAGTGTGATCACATTCAGCCCATTGATCACGCGGCTTTCAAAGGCAAAATTAAACTGCGGAAATGCTGCCTGCACTTGCTTAATGGCTGTTTCGGGGTAAGGAGGGTCCTCATGCAGCGTGCGCTTGCAGATGCGCTGATATTCATGTCCGCCGGGGGTAAACATCATGTCATGCCCCTTGATGATACGTGCAAACTCGGCACGGTTGCCCGCGCTGTTGAGGTCGATCACATCTCCCGATACCACAAGCAAATAGTCCTCACGCTCGGCAAGCGCGATCGCTTCCTCAAAAAACTCATTGGTGGTAGAGCTCGGATACTTGCCCTCCTTGCGGAAGGTCTCACGGCGCCGCTCCAGCAATGCGCATTGACTTTCGGGATCCTCGCTGTTATATTCGGTGAGATGTACGTCGGTTACGTGCAGAATTTTGACGGGCTCATCAAGCCCCGCTTCAATGACGGTATGTAAGATCTCGTTCATGAAAGTGCTCCTTATTGTTGAAATAACGCGCCCCGTTTGGGGGTTATTTGTGATATTTTGCGCCGTGCAGAATGGAAAGACTGCGGTAAACGGTCTCAAGCAGAAGCACACGCATCATCTGGTGCGGAAAGGTGAGCTTTGAGACCGAAAGGCGAAGTGCTGCGGCGTTTTTCACCCTGTCGGCAAGCCCGTGAGAGCTGCCGATAATGAGGGTAAGATGACCGCTTTGCCGCATCACATCCGAAAGCTTTTCCGAAAGCTCCTCGGAGGAGAGCTGCTTGCCCTCCACGCAGAGCGCCACCGCAAAGCTGCGGGGCGGCACGGCGGCAAGTATCATATCGGCTTCCTTTTCAAGTGCCAAGGCGATCTCGGCGGGGGCGGGGCTCTCGGGCAGACGGTATTCCTTCAGCTCGGTTATTTCAACCTTGGCGTACGCAGCAAGCCGTTTTTCGTATTCGGCAACCGCGGCGCGCCAGTAGGTCTCCTTCAGGCTGCCGAGCACAATGAGGCGAATGTGTAGCA
>CAZOWH010000070.1:0-9216 GCA_964583425.1 uncultured Lachnospiraceae bacterium | reverse complement strand
TTCTCGCATAAAGAAATAAACAAAACCGCTTTCGCTGCCATGCTTGTGACAGAAAAAGCGGTTTTCTTTTTTATTCTCTTTTTGTGTGTTTGTTTGGCGCTAAATGAGGCAGCCCCTTTTAAATCAAGCAGTCTCGGTAAAATGGTAAGTGCCGCCGCCAACCGTTTCGGTATAACCGCTCGGCAAGAGGATCGTTGCCTCACTGCCTGCGGGAACGGTAAATTCAAAATAAACGGTGTCACCCTTATGATACCAGTTGCTCTCCACCCTGCCGCGCACGGTCTCGAGCGAGCAATTCACAAAGCCAAGTTCCTTGTGAGGATGAGGCGCGAGGATAAGCCTCTTGTAGCCCGCGCCCGCTTCATCCACGGTAATGCCTGCCGCCACACCGTAAAGCCAGTCACAAACCGAGCCGTAGGCATAGTGGTTAAAGGAGTTCATGCTCGTGCTCCAGAAGGAGCCATCCTCTTTTCTACTGTTCCAGTGCTCCCACATGGTGGTAGCGCCGTGCGTAACCGAATAAAGCCACGAGGGGTTACGCTCCTCAAGGAGGAGCTTATAAGCAAGCTCGGTCCTACCTGCGGCGGTCAGCGTATGCAGAATATAAGGCGTGCCCACAAAGCCCGTGGTCATGCGGTCGTCAAAATCATGAATAAGCTCCGCCAGCTTTGCCTCAAGCAGGGGGCGCTCCGCCTCGTCGCACAGACCAAAGTGCAGGATCAGAATCATACCGGTCTGCGTGATGCCGCGGCGGAAGGGATCGCGCGGCTCGCCCTTCCCGTTAAAGCAGGTGGCGGGAAGCTCTGCCTTGGGCATGCCGTTTTCCATAAAGTAAGCGCGGAACGCGCAACGAATATTGTCAAGGAGCGTGCGATATTCGGTAACATCGCGCCCGAGCACCTCGCCTGCCTTCATGACAAGCTCGGTAGAGTGGTAGAAGAACGCCGAGGCAATGAGATCGGTGCTGGTGGCACCCATGTAAACATCGGGACCCGCATCCATGGCAAGCCAGTCGCCGTAATGGTAGCCGCCGAGCCAGAGATACTCCTCGGGACCTGCGCTGTGCTGGTAATCGACCCAACGCTTCATCATATCAAAGTTATCGGCAAGGATCTGTTTATCGCCGTAAATGCAGTAAAGCTCCCACGGGATGATGGTTGCGGCATCGCCCCATGCAGCAGAAATACGGGTGTGCATATTGGGATCGGAAAAGTTTTCGGGACAGGTGCCCCAAACGGCGCCATCTGCGCGTTGATCGAGGCGCAGCTCGCCCAACCACTTTTCAAAAAATTTTTTTACGTCATAATTGAGTGCGGCGGTGCGGCAAAACACCTGTGCATCGCCCGTCCAGCCAAGGCGCTCGTCACGCTGTGGGCAATCGGTGGGAAGATCGAGATAATTGCTCTTTTGCCCCCAGATGGTGTTGTGATAGAGCTGATTGATCTTTTCGTTGCCGCAGCCAAAGCGCCCTGTGCGCCGCAGCGCGGAATGCACCACAACGGCACGGATGCTGCCAAGATCCACCTCAACATCGGGATACGCATCCAAGCGAATATAGCGAAAACCCTGAAAGGAGAAGGTAGGCTTAAAAACATTCTCGTTGCCGTCACAAACATAAACGATCTTATTTTTGGCAGAACGGTAATTCTCGGTATAAAAATTGCCCGCGCTGTCAAGCACCTCCGCGTGAGAGATCTCAATGCGCTCACCGCGCTTTGCCCGCACACGAAATTCCACGTAACCCGTCATATTCTGTCCAAAGTCGATCACGCGCTCGCCTGCGGGAGTCGTAAGCAGTGCAACGGGCGCCAAGCGCTCGTTCTCCACGATATCCTCACCCTGCTGCGGGACAAGCGGAAAGCGCGCGGCATCGGCATCTGCCACTGCGTTGCCGAGCTGCTTTACCTCATGCGTGAGATCCACGGTCTCACCGTTGTAAATATCCGAAAAAAGGATGGGCGAGGTGCTTGTTTGCCAGCTCTCATCGGTCACAACGGTCTCGGTGCTGCCGTCGGCATAGGTCAGCACCAGCTCGGCATTGATGCAGTAATGGTCGTTATAGGTCTTTTCCCCGTTCTTCCAGGCAAGATGACCAACCGCCCAGCCGGGAGCTGCGGTAATGGAGATGAGACCGCCATTTTTCAAAAGCGCGGTTACATCATAGGTAAAATACTGGGTACGATTGCTGTACTTGGTATAGCCGGGTGTCAGCACACCGCGCCCAAGCTTTACGCCGTCAATGCGCGCCTCAAACAAGCCGATGGCAGATACCGAAAGCGCGGCGCTCTGCAATGGCTTTTGGGGAAAAACGTGCTTTTCAAAGGAAACGGATGCACTCCCCATATCACGGGGGCTCTTGATCCAGTTTTGTGCGTTCATACTAATTCTCCTTTCACGGATCGCGCACGCGGTACGCTTGATTTTATGATAACAGAAATTTTTTCGTTGTCAAGCATAGTGTAAAAAAACAAACAAATTAAAATAAAATCAAGCGCAAAAGGCAACTGTCCCTTGCGCTTGATTTCTTACTTTTTCTCTGCCGCTTGCGAGAATATTTCGGTCAGGTAGGCATCGGGCGCGAGCAAAAGCTCGCAATCGCCGTCCCCATTGGTGATCGAGAGCACAAGCCCCTCCTGCGGCTTCATATCAGGGTGATAGTTATAGCGGCGCTTTCCCTGCGGTGCCTTGCGGTTCGCCTCGGTGAGCAGCTCTGCCGCCGTGATCTCCGAGAGCCCCACACGACATACCAGCTGCATACGTGAGCCACCGCGGTAGGTATAGATCTCAAAATCAACACTTCCGTCCTCGGTTTCCTTCAGGCGGTAAAGGTATTGCAAAATGAGATACCGTGCCGTGATCTGAATGACGGGGATGAGAAAGCAAAGCCCGATGCATTGCAATATGGAGGGATATTTCGGCACAAGCCCCGAGCCCACAAAGGCGATCACGGTAATGGCAAAGCAAAGCAGTGCGGCAAGCTTTGCCGTAGAGTTGGTACGCTGCGGTTTATAATCGTACATAATGCTCTCCTTTATTCCTTGCCGTAATTTTTAAGCGCTTTTTTATCGGCTGAGGTCAGCTCCACATCAAGCCACGCACTCTCCTCATGGTAAAGGCGCAGCGTGCCGTAGGGCGTCGCCCCATAATCGATCGTGTCGCCATAATAGATATCAAAATAGACCACAATGGTATCATCGGTTACGGTCACACCATCAAAGGTGTAAAGAAAATAAGTGTAAAGCGAGGTGGTGGTCACGGTATGGGAGGTTGGCTTGATGCGCACCTCGCCCAAGGTCTCGCTCCCATCGGCATTGTCGGTCTTATCCTCGGGGGTGAGATCGGTGATCTGCAGCAGCGACGCGTCATAAATTTCTGTGCCGCGCGGCGGCTCCTCGGCAAGGTTAAAATCCTCCTTGGTCGCCTCCAGCGTGCTGTTGTTGTAGCGGAACAGCACCTGCACCTGCTCTGCCTCGGGAATAAATACAAACTGCGGTACGGCAAAGTAGCCGTAGTTGTGTGTGCCCTTGGTAACGGTTGCCTGCTCCTGCGTTTGCAGGAGCAAGCCCTCCCCCTTTTCGGCATAAGCCCCTGCCAGCGTCGCATTGGGGGAAAGCCCCTTCATTTCCTTTGGAATGTTATCGGAAAAATAAACACGCCATAAAAGGAAGAGCACCATCAGAAGGATCGCAAGCCCAAAAAGCCCGTAAAGCAGCTTTCCCGCGATCCATAAATAATAGCTTTTTCTCGGTTTTGCCATGATACACCTCTCCGTGCCGCGCGGCGGCACAAGCAAAAATTTATCCGTTTGCCTCTGCCGCAATACGGCGAAGCGTCAGCATAACATTGTTTTCTCCCCTGCCGAAATAATCATGCAGCTTTTTGTATTCGGCATAGAGCTTATCGTAAACGGCGGTTGCCGCAGGGTTGGGGTGATATACAGTGTCCCCTACGCCCGACATCACGCTTGCCGCCGCCTCATATGAGGGGAAAAGCCCTGCCGCCATCGCGCCGTTTACGGCAGCACCGAGTGCGGGTGCCTGCGCGGTTTTGGCAATGCGGATATCCATATTCAGCACGTCGGCGTACAGCTGCATGGTAAAGGGATCCTTGCGCGCAATACCGCCCGAAGCCACCAAGCGCGTAATTGGCACGCCCGAGGCGCGGAAGTTTTCAAAAATATTGCGTATGCCAAAGGCGGTTGCCTCAATGAGGGCGCGCATCAGATCCTCGGGCGCGGTGCCGAGCGTGATGCCGACAAACAGGCCCGAAAGATCGGAGTTGTTAAACAGGCACCTGTTGCCGTTAAACCAGTTGAGTGCCAGCACACCACCCTCGCCCGGGGCTTTTTTCGATGCCTTTTCGATCAGCAGCTGCAGCATGGAAATGCCGCGCGCCTGTGCCTCCTTCACGTATGCGGGCGAGGTCAGGCGGTCTGCCGCATAAGCAAAATGGTCGCCAAGGCAGCAAAGTCCTGCCTCATAGCCGAAGAACCCCGGGATCACGCCGTCAGGCTGGGTGCCGCAGATGCCCGACACGGGCAGCTCGCGCTCGCCCACCACAAAAAAGCAGCCGGAGGTGCCCAACACCGCATAGGCATCACCGTCGTGGCAGGCACCGAGCGCGGGTGCCGCCACGTGTGCATCGGGGGCGGCGGTGGCAACCACCGTGCCCACCGCAATACCAAAGCGTGCCGCAGCCCCCGCCGTCACGCGCCCCACGGGCGCGCCCATCGGATTGATGGGGTAAGGGAGCTTATCGCGCACCACATGGCGAAGGCGCTCGTCAACGGCGGCAAAAAACTCCTCGGTAGGATAGCCCTCACCCAAAGTATACTGGCTCTTATACGCCGCAGACTGATAGCTGCAAACGGGCGTGCCCGTCAGCTGATAGGTGATCCAGTCGCCTGCCTCCATAAAGGCATGGGCGGCGGCATAGACCTCGGGGGCTTCCTCTAAAATTTGATAGATCTTGGGGAACATAAACTCCGAGGAGACCGTGCCGCCCGTGCGCTGAAGCCATCGCTCACCGCGCGCCCTTGCCACGGCGTTGATGCGGTCGGCATAGGGCTGTGCCGCATGGTGCTTCCACATTTTTACGTAGGCGTGCGGATTTTTCTCAAACGCCTCGGCAAAGCAAAGCGGTGTGCCGTCGGCAGTGATCGGCAGCATGGTGCAGCAGGTAAAATCAATGCCAAGCCCCACCACCTCACGGGCGGGGACGCCCGCCTCGGCGATTACGGTGGGCAGCACGTGACGGAGTGCCGCAAGATAATCGGCAGGATCCTGCAGGGCATAGTTGGCGGGCAGGCGTGCGCCGCTTGCCGCCAGCACGGTATCCATTACGGCGTGGGGGTATTCCATGGTGGCAGTTGCCAGCTCCGTGCCCGTTTTGGTGTCAACCAAAACCGCGCGGGCAGACAGAGAGCCGAAATCCACACCGATCGTATAAGTTGCCATAATTTTACAAGCCTCCTGTGGCGATGAAGTAAAGATATATTTATTGTATAACAAACTGCCCAAAAAGTCAAATGATTTCTTTGTGAAGGTTGCGTTTGCTTCACATGGTAGATTTTACATGTGCCGTCGGCACCCTTTCTGTGCTAAAATAAAGAAAAAATGCCAAGGAGGACAACCACCATGAGGCGAATCTTCGCTGTCGGGTGTATTTCGTTCCTGCTTCTTCGCTCCGCGGCAATTCCGCTTGCCGCGCTGACTCCTACATACACGATAACCGGCGCCTACAAATCTTCACAATACCACAAAAACATTGAAACGATCACCAAAACAGGGGACGCTGCCTTTGATGCCGTAGCGGCGGCACTCTCCCAAATAGACTACCACGAGGGCAATAGCAAAGCCGATTTTGACGGTGAAAATAGTGCGGGCAGTAAAAACTACACCGAATATAACCGCGCCATGGGCACGATCAGCGGCTCCTACTCCTATGCATGGTGCGCGGCGTTTGTTTCCTGGTGCCTTGATGTGGCGGGCGCCAAGGAGAGCGCGGGCGGCAAATTTACCAGCTGCACGCTTTGGGTGGAGCGCTTGCAGGAGCTGGGGCTTTACAGCACCCGCGCCTCGGGCTACACGCCGAAGGCAGGGGACCTGATCTTCTTCCGCTCGGCGGGCGTTTCCCGTGCCTCCGACCATGTGGGGATCGTGCGCTTTGTGAAGGGTGGGCGCGTGTATACCGTTGAGGGCAACTCCTCTAACAAGGTAGCACTGCGTGATTACGCCCTTACCGACACCTATATTGTGGGCTACGGCAAGCCGAAATACACGGGCACCCCGCTCTCGAAAACCGCACTGCAGCTGGAGGACAGCGCCGCGGGGCTTTACATAGTGACAAACGATTTCGTAAATGTGCGCGCTGCCCCCGCCGCCACCACTACCAAGCGCGGCACGCTGTACCGTGGCGCACTGGTGGAGGTAGGAGAGATCACAAGCGGCTGGGGAAAGATCACCTATCAGGGAAAGGACGCCTACATATCGCTTGATTACGCCGATTTTGTAACACCCGTTTTCTACACCGTGACCTACACGGCAGAAAATGCCGAAAACTGCCCGCCCGCAGCCTCCTATTTCAGCTTTGAACAAACGGCGGCAAGCGCCACAGAGCCCCAGCGTGAGGGCTACCGATTTTTACACTGGGAGAGCGCCGACGGGAAAACCTATATGGCGGGCGACGCCCTGCCGCAGGGCAACCTCGCGCTCACTGCCGTATTTGAGCTGCTCCCCGTCATAGAGGAGCCTACACCCGAGGAGCCACCCATAACCGATGAGGGTATTACCAACACCCCCGACGACGACACGGTGGAGGAGCCCGTTACCGACACAGGGACGCCTGATGCTCCGCTCCCCGAGGAGATACCGAGCACCACCTCGCGCGCGAAGGCAGCCGCCGAGGCAGGCACGGTCTCGGGCGTGCTTGCAGCAGCCGTGGGGCTTTGGTGGTATATCAAGAAATATCTGTTGGCGTGAGAACACACAAATGCAGCAGCCGTTTGCCAAGCAGCTCGGGCGGCGCTATGCCAAAATGATCCTCTATGGCAAAGAGAACCGTTACAGTTAGCCTTTGAGGAACGCTCCCGCGTTCAAGCTGGTTTAAGCTCCCGATCCCGATCCCCATTATTTGTGCCATCCTCTTTTTCGATATTCCGTGATGCTTGCGCAGCCATTTGATGTTGTGTGATAAAATGGGCATGCATGCTTCTTTTCCTTTTTCAAGCTCACGGCTGTGTTCATTTTTCTTTTTGCTTTGATGCAAACATCTGTATCTCGTATCATCAAACTACGTTCCTTTCTGTATATGTGTACTCACATTTTAACACAAAACCAAGAGACACGTTAAGATTTACATCTATTAGGTGTAGAAACGTTGAAACACACCCAAAACAACAAGAAATTTACAAACTGCTCTACGAAACAGATGTATCCGCACTCGCCGTAGGCAAGAACGGCTTTCCCAAAGCGTAAGTGCTAACATGGTGTACGTTGTTTGCACCCTCCCTCAAGCCTTCCCCTTGCGCGCCATTCTCGCAAAGCGAGAGTACACGCATGGGGAAGGCAAAGTGAATGCATACATGATGCGCATTGTTCGCACACACACCGTAGGGCGGTGCCTTGGCGCCGCCGCGTAGGGGCGATTCACGAATCGCCCGTTTGTTTGCACGCCATTGTGGGATACGGGGCATTCGTGAATGCCCCCTACAAATATGGTGCGTTGGTATGTGCAAATCGTGAATGGCGGGAGGGGAAACCCCTCCCCTACAGGATATGTGCGTTGGTATGTGCAAATCGTGGATTCAGGAGGGGCCCCCCTACAGGGTATGTGCGTTGATTGTTGCACATCGCGGATGCGGCGGGAGCGAGCCCCCGCCCTACGAGATATCAAATCATTGTGCGCATTGTTCGCACCCTTAGCCTTCCCCATGAGAGAAGGGCGCGCATGTAACGTTTTGATACGCTAAAGCAATAAAAAGGACAGCGAGCAACTCGCTGTCCTTTTTGCAATTATAAGTTATCTTCTCTTATCTTCTCTTAAATCAAGCTGTCAACATTTACGCCAAATATCTCCGAAAAGGCTTTGAGCTCAATATCAGTCACAAAACGCTTGCCGCACTCTATTCTTTGAATTGCGTTTTTATCAATGTCGATCCCGATCAGCTGCATTTTATCCGCGAGCGCTCTTTGTGAAAGCCTTGAGGGATAGCCGAGGCGTAGCGTGCGGATTTTTTCTCCGCAAAGATTGTTTCTGCCTTCGCTCTTGTTTTTAAACATATTCCCTCCTTATTTGACATTCGGTGATTGACAAATTCATTATAATGTGTTATAATTGCAATGTTGACATTCACTAAATGTCAATTCTTTAAACTATATTTCGAATAAAGGTGCGCAAAATGGATAAAAACGTGGGAATAATAAAAGATATTGACATTCTCGGCAGAATTGTCATTCCAAAGGAGTTCAGAGAACGGTTAGGACTTGAAAAAAGCGTAGAGCTTATATTAACCAAGGACGGTGTATTGATTCGAAATCCCGCATACGAATTGGTGAAGAAGGACAAATAAAATTATTTCGACAGCAAAAGCCCTGTTAGTTGTGTGATATAAATTTTTCTCTTTCATCAATTCGATTGTACAAAATTCATACAGTTGTCACAATTGGTTGCTATAATACATATCATTATTTTTAAATTAAGGAGGCGAACACCTTGCTTTCCCTGCGTGACATTGTAAAAACCTATGTCTCGGGAGATTCCGAGGTCACCGCGCTGCGCGGTGTCAGCATCGACTTCAGAGAGCACGAATTTGTATCCATTCTCGGCCCCTCGGGCTGCGGTAAGACCACACTTCTCAACGTGATCGGCGGTCTTGACCGCTATGACGGCGGCGATCTTGTGATCGGCGGGCGCTCCACCAAGGAGTTTACCGATGCCGACTGGGATACCTATCGTAACCACTCGATCGGATTTGTCTTTCAAAGCTACAATTTAATTATGCACCAAACGGTGCTCTCCAACGTGGAGCTTGCCCTCACTCTTTCGGGCGTTTCGCGCGAGGAGCGCCGTGCGCGCGCCATTGCCGCCCTTGAGCAGGTAGGCCTTGGCGATCAGATCCACAAAAAGCCCAATCAGATGTCAGGCGGTCAGATGCAGCGCGTGGCAATTGCCCGTGCGCTCGTTAACGATCCCGATATCATTTTGGCGGATGAGCCC
>CAZOWH010000069.1:0-9228 GCA_964583425.1 uncultured Lachnospiraceae bacterium | reverse complement strand
CCGTGCGGGTTCGACCCCCGCTTCCGGCACCACCAAAAAGCAAGGGCGGAGCCAAAAGGCTCTGCCCTTGCTTTTTGCCGCTTACGGTGGGGCTGTGCCCCACAGTATAGCAAAAAGTTTGCATAGAATATTACGGGTGCCGGGAAGAATGCCGATCTTGAAAAGCGGCGGTCCTCAGCTGGCGAGGCGTTCTTTCCATGTCGCCCTTGCAGGGCGAAATGAGCCCGCATTCCGGCACCAAAAAGCCGCCATGCTTCACCAAAATTCGCCATTTTTCATAGCATAGGAAGGGGAAAAGCAAATTTTGAAATGAGGACTTCTTATGTATTCGGTTATATTGACCGCACTGGGCGTAGGCGGCGCTACCGTCTTTGGTGCGGTAATGGGATTTTTGCTGCGAGAGCCAACACGACGCCACGGCGGAGCGATCCTCGGCTTTGGTGCGGGCGTGATGCTGGCGGCATCGGTGCTGGGGCTGATTCTGCCCGCCATAGAGCACGGCGGCAGGTGCGGTCTCCCCGTAACGGTGATCGGCATTTTCGCAGGGGCAATATGCTTATATCTGATCGACCGCTTTTTGCCGCATATGCACGGCGTCATGGGCGGCACGCGTGCGCCAGACGGTGATACGCGCCGCGAGCATGTGCTGCTTTTTGTGCTGGCGATCGCTCTGCACAACCTCCCCGAGGGTATTGCCGCAGGTGTAGGCTTTGGCACGGGCAATACGGCGGATGCGCTCTTGATCGCAGGGGGAATTGCACTGCAAAATATTCCCGAGGGCATGGTGATCATCGGTCCCATGCTCGGTGTGGGATTTTCACCCCGTAAAACCTTTTTTTATGCCTTTTTAACGGGGCTTGTTGAGGTGGTGGGTACCTTTATCGGCTATTTTGCCGTCAATTTGGCGGTGGCGGTGCTGCCCATTGCGCTTGCCTTTGCGGGCGGGTGCATGCTTTATGTGATTAGTGATGAGATCATCCCCGCAATGGGTACCGAGGGCAACAAAACCGTCCCCGTGTTTGCGCTGCTTGCGGGCTTTTGCCTGATGCTGATCTTTGATGCAGTGCTGGTATAGTATAAAAAAGCCGTTGCAGACCTGCTGCAACGGCTTTTTGTGTCGGTGTTAATCCTTGCTGAGCACCTTTTTTTGCCAAGATCTTTCATTGCATTTGGGACATTTCATATATCTTGTTCTGTTGACATGAGGTGCCCATAAAACGCTACCGTATGTCGGTACATGCTTGTGGTGGCATTTCGCACATTCATAATATCCTGCAATCTGCTCGATTTTGATTCCATAGCCAATGCCTATGATGCACGGGATAAAGCCAAGCACGATCAGCACGATCCTTAGCCAATCCGCCATCTGAACAAAGGCTGCAACAAACGTAAAGGATAACAAAATGAACATGGATAAGCAGCCTATCACAATTTCAAGCGCAAGCAGCCGTTTATCCGATTTTTCCTTTTCCTTTATCATGTCAAGTAAGCTTTGTTCTAATTTTTCGTTGTAATCATTCATCGTAACTACCTCCCCGTTTAACAGATCATTTACACTGATCTTGAGCACACTACACAATTCGAGCATGATCGAGGAATCGGGCATCGCCCTTCCGTTTTCCCATTTCGATATGGCTCTGTCGGTAATGTTTAGCTTTTCTGCCAATTGCATTTGTGTTAAATTTTGCTTTTTTCTGCATTCGGCAATAAATTTTCCGATCTTTGCTTGGTTCATTCGGTTACCTCCTTTCGCTTTCAGTGTAAAGCTTGCTGGCGCAAAAGTCAACATACCGTTGGTTGAGTGGGAGGTCCTTTTTGATATCTACCAACGGTTGAATGCTGTTTTTACATAAGATCACATATTAAAATATTTTCTTTTTGTATTCGGAGGGCATCAGCCCCGTGTGCTTTTTGAAAAATACAGAAAAATAGTTGGGGGAGGAGAAGCTCATTTTATCTGCGATCTCCGAGGCGGAAAGTCCCTCGTCAAGCAGGCTTGTGGCATGCCGCACACGCAGATGTGTATAGTATGCCTTGGGGCTAAGTCCTGCATACTTTTTGAAAAGCTGCTTGATATAGCTGACGCTGATATTACAGTCGGCGGCAAAATCCGAAAGGGTAAGGTTGTCGCACACGCTTGCAGTCATGGCGGATACCACGCGGCGGTATTCGGTGGCAGCAGGGGAATTATCCACGCGCCGCTGTGCCGTTTCACTGCCCAGCCTAATGAGGAAGGCGGATAAGAGATCCGCTGCCTCCTGCCCCGCATAGGGATTTTTCTCGGTGTTAAGATAGAACTCCGATATTTTCTCGCAGATCGCCTCATATTCCTGCATTTCGGCTTCATCCAGCACAAAAACACCCTTGCGCAGCTCTGTCGGCAGCTCGCCCGATGTGCCAAAGCTGATGATAATGCCCTCGGGGCGGGTATTATCGGCGCTTCTGATGCGATGAAACTCCATGGGTGCATGCAGCAGAATATTGTTTTTTTCAAGGGTGTAGATCTTCTCGTCCTCAGTCGCCTCTACCTTGCCCGCCGTCACACATACGATCTCCCACAGATCATGGCTTTCACCGTGGAAAACAAACTGCTCATCCCACGCAAAGCGAAAGGCGGAATAAAAGCCGTTGATATGAAATTGCCGCGTTATCGATTTAAATTCCATTTTTATCCCCAATCAATGTCCGAAATCATAAGTTTTGTGTCCTAAATTGTATTATTTTACGATTTTTTTGTTATAATGATTATACAGCAACACCTCTGCTCTGTCAACAGAAAAGATAAATTTTCATTATAAAAAATAAACGCGCACCAAGCATGGCGCTTGGTGCGCGTTTTGTCACTTATTTGCCAAAAAAGCGGTGTATTGCTCCGCGATGTATTTTTCCATTACGGGCATAAAATTCATCATGCCCGCCGCGTTGAGGTGGCTGATGTCCGAGGCGGTCTTGCAGTACTGGCTGCGGAAATAGGCGTTATCCATATCCACACCCGTAAGCTCTCTGTCCATCGAGTTAAAGCAGGGAATACCCTGTAGCGCGCACATCTCCATCATAGCGTTGCCGAAGTCCTCCTGCCTGAGACCTGTGATCTGGTTGGTCTGCTCATGCCCCCACACGGTAATGCCGATGATCAAGGCATTGGGGAAGAGCTCCTGTAAGCGATCGATGCAGTAGTTGACGGCACCGCAAAAGGTAGCCTTGTTGGTATTTTCAAGGGAAGCAGACCCCAAATTCACCTCGCGTGTGAAATCGTTTCTGCCGCCGTCAAACAGTACAAGGTCCACCTGATCGGAGCTGTAGAGCAATGCCTTTTTGGCATTGGCATATGTCAGGCGCTCGGTCATCGGATTGAGTGCTTTTGGCTTGCCGTAGCTGTTATGCGAGCTGCTTTGAATGATCGCAGTGTCGTTGGATACCGTGCTTCCGCTGATGCCGTGATTGTCAAGCTCCATGTCGTATTTGCGGGCGAGCAGATCGATCCACATGCAATCCTTTACCGCACTGTCATCAAAATAGCTGTCGCCGATCACCACCACATTTAACCCCTCAAGTGCGCTGTACCAGCTTTCATCTTTAGAGTTGATCAGGTATTTTTCTACTGTGATCTTGGTGTAATATGCAGTGTCAGAAATGAAGGTACCCTTCTCCCCGGTATATTTCAGGTATACCTTGGCAAAATCTATCTTTCTTGCATTTTTTGCGGTCTCTCCCGAGCGGTAGCAAAGGCGCACATATTCGTTATCGTAGGTGGAGGTGTATTTGTAAAGAATGTAGTTCTCGTTGGTATTGGGCTTGGCAACAAGCGCGGCACGACCGTCCTTGCCCTCATAGTTGTCACCGGGCGTATCCAGCACCCATGTGCCGTTCTGCTCCACCCAATGTGAGATCACATATACATCCTCACCCGCGCGCTCGGTGTCAATCATATCCTCGGTGTTGTAATCGCAAAAGGTTAGGGTTGTGCCCTTCTTTTCAATGTGGATGATATCGCTGTAGGAATAATCGTCCACGCCGTCAAGCAGCTGCTCGGGGCTGTCGGTATGCGCGGCGGAGCTTACCATACCGTGATGCCATGTAACGGCAATTTGATCCTCCTCGAGCTCTTCCTCGCTGCAGGCAACCAGCAGCGGCAACAAAAATGATGCAACCAGCATAAGTGCCAGCGCGCGCAAAAGCACCTTGCGTTGTAACATAAGCACCTCCAAATGATGAGATAACCAATAATATCTTATCACAATTTGCAGAATAAGTCAATCGGACATATTGCATCCTTTTCCGTTTTGTGTTAAAATATAAATAAAATCGGGTAAAGGGGGAAAACTATGAAACCGAAGATCACGGGTGTACATCACATTGCCCTGAAGGCAAAGGGACTTGCCGCATACGATAAGCTGCTTGGCTTTTATCACGATATTTTGGGCTTGCCCCTTGTGCGCACATGGGGAGAGGGAGAGAGCCTTGGCGCCATGCTGGATACGGGTGCGGGGCTGCTTGAGCTTTTTGCAAACGCCGCCTATGAGCGCGGAGAGGGGGCACTGCGCCACCTTGCCTTTGCCGTCGAAAATGTAGACGATTGCGTGGCAGCGGTACGCGCCGCGGGCTATAAGATCACCACCGAGCCAAAGGATATCGTCATTGCCTCAGATCCGCCGTATCCCGCCCGTATTGCGTTTTGCGTGGGACCTGTAGGTGAGGAAGTGGAATTTTTTGCCGAGCGCTAAACAGCGCCCACACAGTGGCATACTATAAGAGATTAAAATAGCCGAATAGGAAGGAGATTTTAAAAATGTCAGTTATTCATATCAACAAAGGGAATTATGATGCCGAGGTCAAAAAAAGCGACAAGACCGTTCTCATTGATTTTTATGCCGATTGGTGCGGTCCCTGCCGTATGGTCGGTCCCATTGTAGAGGAGATTGCCGCCGAGCATCCCGAGTATAAGATCTGTAAGGTAAATGTAGATGAGGAGCAGGAGCTTGCCGCACAGTTTGGCGTAATGAGTATTCCGTCGCTCTTTGTGCTCAAAAACGGCGAGGTCGTGAACCAAACGCTGGGCGCACAGCCCAAGGCACGCATCCTCGAGCTGCTGAAGTAAGTGCGTATGGCAGATAAGATCTATGATGTTATCGTCATAGGCGGCGGCCCCGCGGGTTATACCGCGGCGCTTTATGCCGCAAGGGCGGCACTCTCAGTGGCGGTAGTGGAAAAGCTTTCGGCAGGCGGTCAGATGACCGAGACCTCCATGATCGAAAATTACCCCGGCTTTGAGGAGAGTGTTGACGGCTTTACGCTCGGTGCCAAAATGCAGCAGGGCGCAGCACGCTTTGGGGCGGAGCTCATCAGTGCCGAGGTGCGCGGGGTAGAGCTTGCTGCCACCCCAAAAAGAGTGGTGACCGATGCGGGCGAGCTGCAGGCAAGGACCGTGATCGTGGCAACGGGCGCAAATCACAGACACCTTGGTGTCGAAAATGAGCAAGCACTGGTTGGCAGGGGTGTTGGCTACTGCGCCACCTGTGACGGCATGTTTTATCGCGGCAAGACCGTCGCGGTGGTGGGTGGCGGCAATTCTGCTGCGGCGGATGCGCTCTATCTTTCCAAGATCTGCAAAAGGGTGTACGTGATACACCGCAGAGATACGCTGCGCGCCACCAAGATCTACCATGAGCCGCTGATGCGTGCCGAAAACGTGGAGTTTAAATGGAACAGCAAGGTATCCGATCTGCGCTTTGATGCTAAGCTACATGGTGTGCTGCTTGAAAGCACAGCGGGCGGCGAGCGGGAAGAGCTACCGCTTGATGGGCTCTTTATCAGCATTGGGCGTGCACCCGCAACCGAGCTTGTCAAGGGGCAGCTGATGCTTGACGAGCAGGGCTATATCATTGCCGACGAAAGCACCAAAACCAATATCGAGGGTGTGTTTGCGGTAGGCGATGTGCGTACCAAGGCACTCAGGCAGATCGTGACCGCCACCGCTGACGGTGCCGTCGCCGCGCATTTTGCCGAGGAGTATTTGACCCATCATATTAAGTAATTGCAAATATTGTAAACACACCCCCGATGCGACTTTTGCCGCATCGGGGGTGTGTTGTATTATGCTTCTTGCGGCGTTTGGTCGGCGCGCAGCAGCTTGTAAAGAATGCTGTAAAGCGCAACCGCTTCCTCAGGGGTAAGCGTGGTGCATTTTGCAATGCTTTCGGGAATCCCCGCGGCGGCATCACGTAACGCCTCACCCACCGGGGTGATCTGTACCACCAAATTGCGCTCGTCTCGCTCACTGCGTGCGCGGGTCAAGAGACCCTTTGCCTCCATTTTTTTAAGCAAGGGTGTCAGCGTCCCTGAATCAAGGTACAGGCACTCACCAAGCTCCTTTACATTGAGCGTTTTCCTCTCCCACAGCACCATCATGGTAATATACTGCGTGTAGGTCAGGTCTATTGTATCCAAAAAGGGCTTATAGCGCTTGATGATCTCGCGTGATGCGGCATACAGCGGAAAGCAAAGCTGGTTTTCAAGCTTCAGACTGTCAAATTTTGGGTCACTCATACATACCTCCGGCAACGGAACAGTTTATCTTATTGTATCACAAACTGTCGCCTTTTGCAAGTGGCATCTCTCGGTTTTTGATTATTTAATGATCTCGCGGGCAAATTCCGCAGCTTTTTCGAGGTCGCTTGCATCAGGGCGGCTTTTGTGAAGGGGACCGAATTTACCGCGGCAATGAAATTCCTTTTCGGATACCGTCACGCCGTATGCCTCAGCCACACGGCGCATCGGTTTTTGCATCGATTTCATCATCGCAGAGGTGCCAAAGCAAACGATCTTGCCGATCTTTTCTTTATTTTCCGAAATAAAGGTCTTTACTGCCTCATCCATATCAAAGGCATAATAGGAGCAGCCAAGCAGCAAAATGTCGGCAGTTTCCGCTAAGGGGGTGTCAATGCTTTGTGCGGGCACGCCGATCGCCTCGGCTACCGCTCTTGCTACTTTCTCGGTGTTGCCCGAGCGTGTGTAATATCTTACCTGTATGTTCATGCTTTCTGTCCTTTCTCGTCGATCGTGTGCGATCGGCGCACGGAAATTACTGCTCGTTATATGCGGCGCGTACTGCGCGTGCCAGCTGATCGGCACAGGAGGTGGGGCGGCGCCCGCAGGTGTTACCTGTAAGCGCTGCCTCTATTTGTTCTACCGTCCAGCCGTCAACCAGCTTGGCAATGGCCTTGAGATTGCCGTTGCAGACGCCAAGAAAGACAATGCTGGAAACAATGTCTCCCTCAATATCAAAGCTGATCATTTGTGCGCAGGTGCTTTCTGTCTCATATTCGTAGTGCATCAAAGCACCGCCTTTACCTGCTCGGTAACCTTTTTCATTGCAACAGTCGGCTCAAAGCGTGCCACAATATTGCCCTCGCGGTCAATAAGGAACTTGGTAAAGTTCCATTTTACAGCGCCGTTGTTTTTGAAATCCTTATCCATTTTTTTCGCAACACCGTTCATTACCAGCGATACCGGGCCTTTGCCAAAGCCTTCAAATGCGGTGTTATCGGAAAGCCACTTGAAAAGCGGAATGGCATTGTCGCCTCTCACATCGATCTTTGCAAACTGCGGAAAGGTGATGCCGAAGCGCCCCGTGCAGAAGGAGTGGATCTCCTCGTCATTGCCGGGAGCCTGCTCACCGAATTGGTTGCAAGGGAAGTCAAGGATCTCAAGCCCCTTGTCTGCGTACTCGTCATAAAGCTTTTGCAGGTCGTCATACTGCGGTGTAAAGCCGCAGCCCGTTGCCGTGTTTACCACAAGCAGTACCTTGCCCTTATATTCCGAAAGAGATACATCACTGCCGTCGCGTGCCTTTACTTGAAAATCGTAAATGCTCATATTTTCATAACCTCTATCTCATTGAGCGCGCAATTTAATTGCGTACAATGCAATGATAACACAAATTTTTTGATCTGTCAATAGTATTTTGCCGCTTTTAAAGCATTTTGAAGCATTTCCAATAGCTTGCTACAAAATTCCAACATCTCGGTCAGCGCACTTCCTGCAGTTTTTATAAACGTCTGTAGCCATGCGGGCTCTTTACCATCGACGAATGCACAACGACTCTCGACAAGCTGCTGAGGCAGTGACAAGCAACAAGGGGCTGACCGCAAGGTCAGCCCCTTGTTGCTTGTCATGATGCGCTGACGTGTTGAGCGGATAACCCCAAGGGCTACCATCTGGTAGCCCTTGGGGCTATCGATCGCTCCAATTTACTTGATTGCGTTTTATTTTTTTGCTTTTTTATTGAGCTCTTGTAATTCAAGAAGAATCTCAACTAACAATTCTTTTTCAGAAAAAGTCATAATTTCTTGTCTTACCAATTCACGTCTGCGAATTTTTTTTCTCTAACTTTATCAAATAATCCCATATTTATTCTCCTTTGCTAAATCAAAAATGCAATAATACAAGCAACAACAATTAAAAGCGATGCTACGATACCAAGACAACCTGCAGGGGTTTTGCTTGGGACATTGTATGTGTAAGTAGGTTGTGGTTGTTGTTTGTGTTGTGAAGTTGAAGAAGGATGAGCTGTTTGCTTTTGCAACAGAGCAATAGGATCGGTTTGATTTAATATTCTTCAAGGTACAAGGTGACACCGAGCTTGTTATCAATAGATTAGCCATAGATGTCTCTACATAAATTATCAAGTGCTTTGAACTCATCGAAAAACTCATAATTCAAATAGCTCATAAATGCCTCCTCCCAAGTTTTAAAAATTAAAACCGCAAGGATATCCTTGCGGTAATATTATATCACGATTGTCAAACTTTGTAGAGAAGGAGGTCTGCACGTCACGTGCACAACAGTTTCCGTCCAACCGCCGCTGATTTTATTATAAACGATGTGCAAAAAAGTCAATCGCCCCAACGAAATCAAAATTTAGCGTTCGCCAAAAATATTGCTTGACTGCAAAAGCACAGGGTGGTATAATAATGATAATGCATTATCATTATCCTTAGTTAAGAGGTGAAAACATGGCTACAAGCTACAAAAAACTTTGGAAATTGCTCATCGACCGCGATATGAAGAAAAAGGACCTTGCCGAGCTTGCTGGCATCAGCACCTTCACCATCAGCAAGATGAGTGCAGGGAATAACGTGACTGTTGAGGTGTTAGGCAAGATCTGCGTGGCACTGAACTGCACCTTGGATGACATTATGGAGTTTATCCCGGATGCCCCCGCAGGAG
>CAZOWH010000068.1:0-9242 GCA_964583425.1 uncultured Lachnospiraceae bacterium | reverse complement strand
CTTTCGGAGCTGGATGAGGCGATTGTGGTCAGCATGGGCACAGGCACGGCGCTGATCTACGCCAAAAGCCGTGAAAACGGCGAGGTGGATATTGAATATCTCGGCGGCACGGGCGTTGGCGGCGGCACCTTGGTAGGGCTTTCCCGCCTGATGCTGGGCGTTGACACGGTAGAACACATCGAGCAGCTGGCGCGGGAGGGCGACCTTGCCAACATTGACCTGCGCATTGGCGATATGTCAAGAAAAAATCTGCACCCCGACATGAATTTGGAGCTCACCGCCTCCAACTTTGGCAGGGTGAGCGATCTTGCCAACAAAAACGATGTGGCACTCGGCATTGCCAACATGGTGGGCGAGACCATTGGCATGCTTGCGGTATTTGCGGCGCGCAGCTACAAGCTTGACCGCGTGGTGCTGACGGGAAATCTTACCACGCTTGCCCCGATTCGCCGCGTATTTGAAATTCTGGAGCGCACCTTTGGCATTCACTTTATCATTCCCCAAAATGCCCAGTACGGCACTGTGATCGGTGCGGCACTCGGCACGATTTAAGCAATTGAAAAAAGCACCGCAGATCCATAGATCTGCGGTGCTTTTTTAGGAAAGCTCACATTTTTAAACAAAGCTCCCCGGTGAGATCATCTCTTAATCACATATTTGCCATAATAGATCGGCACCACTGCTGCGCTTGCACTGGCATTGGTCAAGCCGTTGGCGGTATCCTTGGCAAGCCCATATACCGCACCGTTTCTGTCAACTGTGAGCGTAGTATTGAAGCCATCGGAAATAATAATATATTTTACCGAGCTCATTGTCACGGTCTTATAGGAGATATAGGTGGAGGTACCGGCTTGCGCCTTGGGACCGTTGGTGATCACATTTTCGTATGCCTCGACCTTGTGGGGATACCATACGCAGGTTGCCTCTACCAGCTGGTAAAGCTCCCATTCACAGCCATTGCCGCCGTGGTGCGCGATCTGCACCTGGTCGCTCTTAAGATAAGAGCCGTACATAGCACGCATGCAAGCGCTGCCACCGGTTTGGGTATCACCCAACCACAGGGTGGTAAGGGTATTGCTGCCCGGGGTCACATTACCCAGTCCATCTGTATTGTAGACGGTGGTACGGATCGCCACAGAGCTATCATTGTAGCGGTGGATCATCTGGGGATAGATATCCTCGTGCGTATACAGCACCTCAAATTGCACATTGCCAAGCCAGAAAACCTGCCCCGAATGAAGCTTTAGATATGTGGTATCGCCCAGCTTTTTCACATAATCATCCAGATTGTTGCGCAATGTGAGGTTAGGATCATAACAGTTGTACGTCTGAGAGTCGGACGGGAAGTTGGTAATGAGGTATTCAAGCTGGATCATACCTGCATTGGTTCTGGAAAAGCTATAGAAATTTGCATAGTGGTCGCCGTGACCGTGGGTAATATACCACGCCTTAATGCGATAGGGGTTGTTGGCACTGGGCTCGGCACCCGTCACCTGTCTGTGCAGGGTCTTGAGCGCATCCTCAAGGTTTGCCTGGTTGCCGGTATTGGAAAATCCGCTATCGTACACAACAAAGCTGCCATCCTCAAGGGTAAGAATATAGCAGTTACCGTAGGAATCATCACTGTATGCCAGCTTTACGGCAGTAATGGAGGTATCGCCCACACGCGTATAGCCCGACTGCATGGTAAGCAGCTCCTCGGGAATAAGATTGATGCGGTCGTCAAGCAAGGATGCCGACACGATACGGATCGCGGGTTGATAGAAGGTAACGCCCTGTGCCTCTGCATGCTTATAGGCACAGTAGGTCACGTTCAGTGTGATATTCGCAGTACTATTGACATAGGTGCGGAAAATGCTATCCTCCGCAGTGTGCTCCATGTAGCGGGTATAGCCGGCCGTCTCAAGCGTAGCACAATAGGTATTATAGGCAGCAGCGGATACACCGTCGCCCGTGTAGTAGTATTCGACGGCATTATCTGCTACATCGGTAGAGCCCGACAGCAGGATCCCCTCCCCCTCGGGCTTGGGAAAATCGGTTACCCATTCATGCTGCAGTGTATCGATGGCAACAAAATCAAGCGGCAAAACAGCAAGCTTGTTTTCGTCTTCATCCACATATGCAGCATCCAATACAAGGTCCTTGAAATATTCGGTAGCGGCGCGCAAGCCAATATCGTTGACGCCCGCGATCACAATGCTATCTGCCTTTACGCTGATGCCGTAACGGTCAACATCGCCAAGCGAATTGACAAACTCCACAGATTGGGCACGGGTGGTGGTACCGACGATGATCTCACCGACCGCATCGACAGCCTTTTCGGTAGCATCACTGTACTCTCCGTATTGCAGTGCCTTCAGCCCCGTGGCGGTTGCAACAGACTCCTTAATCTGTTTGCATGCAAGGTAGCCGTAGTCGTAGCCGAGTGTATTTTCGGGATCCTGTCTTTCGGGCTTTACCGCATCGGAGGAGCTATCGTCCATGCGGTCGGAATACACAAACTTCCAATCCCTTGAAAGCGTGACCACAGACATATTCTCGACCTCGGTCTTGGAAATCGAAAGCGTGGTGGAGGCTGCCTGTTCGGCGCAGTAGGTGGTAACGAAGGTATCAAGCGCCACACCTGTTAAGAGGTTTGTGGTACCAACGATAACGACCTTATTGTTGATTACGGTAATGATGTAGCCATGACCCTTGATCTTTTTCAGTGCCTTGGCGGTCTCGGGGCGGTTGGTATTGCCGACAAGGATCTCAAGCTCCTCGCCATCCTCTATCTCCGCATCTGCGGCAACCGAGGCAAGCTTGATCTTGGTATCTACGGTGTCTGCAAGTGTATCTGCAAAGCTTTTGATCTTTTCGCTAAGGCTTGCCGAAGCATCCTTGGCGTAGACCAATTTGTAGCCGGTGAAGTCAACATCTTGTGGTCTTGCACAGGCAGAAAGCGTTACAAGCGAGGTTGCAACAAGCAAAACTGCCAACAGCATACTAAGTATTCTTTTCATGCTCTTCTCCTTTTTGTAAAATTCATACAAAGTAATTATAAAGCAATCGCTTTCACTTGTCAAGCGGCAATATAAATTAGTAGCGTAAGAGGACGCAAGCACAAAGGCTCCACTGACAGTAGTCGTGGAGCCTTGCTGATGGGATAGATTTATTTTTTGAGCAGGGACGTGGCAACATTTGAGCTGACATTTACCGCGGGCGTTACCGCAGCGGTTTCGCCGGCGCTGAAAATACCCGTGCTGCTCTGAGCTGCCAAATTGTAATCCGGACCGTTTGCCGTAATTGTTACGGTATAGTTGAAATCATCTGCCAAAATGATATATTTCACAGAGTCTAAACGATAGCTGATGCTGTAATTTACATGCTTTGTGGTGCCTGCTTTAGCGGATGCATCGTGACAGGTATTGCCGTTGGCACCGTTATAGCGGAGCCTGTTTACGGGCCACCACACCAGCTCGGGCGAAACGAGCTGATACAGCTTCCATTCACAGCCGTCGTAGTTATGGTGTGCAACCTGTACCATATCACTATCCAAATATTCGCCATAGGTGGCGCGCATCCATTTACTTGCATCGTCCTGCGCATCACCAAGCCAAAGCATGGTGGTTGTGGAATCAGCAGAGATCTGACCGTTGCCGTTGGTGTGATTAAGGATCATACGGAACACGGTGGAGGAATTATTATAGGTATGAATACGTCTCGGGTATTGATCCTCGTGCGTGTAGATCACCTCAAACTCGGCGTTGGCAAGGTAGAATTTCTGACCGGTGTGGACCTTGATGTACTCAAAGCCGCCCTCCTTGCCGGGGGCATCGCTAATCTTTGTCGAAAGCTCAGCATATCCGTTACGCAATGCATCACTGGGATTGCCCGAATTATATGCCTCCTCATCGGAAATAAAATTAGCGATCAGGCGATCAATGGTCACGCAATATTTGTTGTAATTGAAGCAGTAAAAATTGATGAACTCCTGCATATTGAGATAGTGGTCACCGTGACCGTGTGATACGATCCATGCAGCAATACGGATGGGATCGGTGGTGGTAGGCTCATCGGTTTCATGATTGCCGCGCTTGTAAAGGTCACACAGTGCATTGTAAAGACGCTCCTTGTTTCGAACATAGCTCTGACCGCCGTCGTACACGATAAAGGAGCCATCCTCCAATGTGACAATGTAACTGTTACCGTAGATGTTCCGACTGGATTCCTGATACTCATTATCCAGCTTCAGTGAGGTGATGGAGGAGTTTTGCAGCTTGGTATAACCGAGGTTTTGCGTTTTGATATCATCATCGAGCAAATTGACATTGGAAAGCAGTGCCGACACGATGCGGATACAGGGCTCGTAATAGGTAACCTCCTGTGCCGTGGCGTGCTTAAATGCATTGTAGGCAACATAGAGCGTGGCATTTTTCTCGGTATTCACATAGGTGCGGAAAATACTGTTCTCTGCAGAGGAACTGTCAAAAAGCGTATAACCGGCTGTTTCCAGCGTTTGGCAGTAGGAGGCATAGATATCGGCATTGATGTTACTGCCCGTGTAGTAGTACGCCATCGAGCCGTCCTGCACATCGATCGTACCCGAAAGCTCAAGTGCCTCGGGACGCGGGAAATCGGTAAAGAGCGACTTGTTTTCGGTATCGGTATAAATGCGTGCGAGATCGGCAGGCAACAAAATCTGCTTTTTCTCATCAGCTACATATACCGAGTCCTTTAAAATATCCTCGCAAAGCGCAAATGCCTTTTCTACCATGGCATCATTGAGGGCACTGATCAGCAGCTTGCCATTTCTCACGCCCACGCCGTAGCTGTTGGCATCCATGCCCGAGATAAAGGCACTGCATTCCTCGCGCTCCACAATACCGACAAGTATCTCATTTTCGGCAGTCTGTGTATCGTCAAGCATCTGCATTGCCGTGCCGCGTACATCGGAAAAATTGGAAAGCTCCGCCTTGAACTCGGCAATCTTCAAATTGATCAGATCTGCTGCACCGTCAAGATAGGAGGAATAAATAGCCGCATATTTGGCAGTCAGCTCGACCATTTCAAGATTTTCCACCACGGTCTTCTCTATCTTCACCGAGGAGATCGTTTCCTCACCCGAAAGATAGGTATCCTCGAAGTAATCGAGTGCCACGGTCGTCAACAGATTGGTGGTACCAACGATCACGATCTTGCTGCCTGCAACCGTGATACTGTAGCCGTGCCCCTTGATCTTTCCCAGTGCATCGGCACTCTCCGGGCGGTTGGTGTTACCAACCAATATCTCAAGCTCCTCTTCCTTTGTAAGGTCGGCATCGGGCTTTACCTTTTTCACAGAGACCTTGGCATCGATTTTTTTGCTCAAGGCATCGGCAAAAGTAGTAATATGCGTAGCGGTGCTTTCCGACACATCACTTGCGTATACTAAGCTATACCCTTCCAGTTCAACCTTTTTCTTGCCGCAGGAGGCGAACAGCACCACCGTTGACAGCAATAAACAGGCACAGAGCACCAAGCTTAAAATTCTTCTTTTCATTGATAATATCACTCCTCATTAAATTTACAGTTCCATATTAACAATCACTCATAAAAGCAAGCTCAGTTGTCATTGTATATACTCTTCAGAAAGCAGGTATTCGGTAAAGAAGCACTTGCGTACGCATTCACATTACCATAAGAAACGGGTAAACCATCGCCCGCGCTAAATACGCCTGTGCTACCACCAATGGTATAATCAGCACCGTTTTCTGCAATGGTAACGGTATAGTTACACACGTCACTCACGATCATATATTGCACGGACTGCAGCTTATAGTTGATGTTGTAGTCTACCAGACCGGAGCCGGTAGCTTTGGCATTGTGATATTTTTTGTAGGTGTTTTGATCAGTAGGCCACCATACGCAGGTAGGAGCCACCAATTGATATAACGCCCACTCACAGCCGCTATAGCCATGATGCGCAACCTGCACCATATCGCTTTGCAGCGCCTCACCATAGGTGGCGCGCATCCATGCACTGGCATTGGTGTGTGAATCACCCAGCCATATCATGGTAGTTTCGGACTCTGCGGAAACAGTAGCGTCATTGGTATGATACAGGCTCATACGAATTACGGTAGAGGTATTATTATAGACATGGATACGCCTCGGATACTGATCCTCGTGCGTGTACATAACATTCAGCTCAACATTGGCAAGCCAGAATTTCTGTCCGGTGTGTACCTTGTAATACTTAAAGCCGGGCTCCTCGCCGGGCGCATCGCTCACATAAGCGGAATACTGAGCAAACTTATCGCGCATGGTACTGTTGTAAGAGCCAACACCCGTGGTTTCTCTGCCGCTCTCGGAATTAAAATACTCCTCGTCGGAGGCAAAATTGGCGATCAAACGGTCAACGGTTACACAAAATTTATCATAATTTGCGCAATATTGCTTCACGAACGATGCCATAGAGCCGTAATGGTCACCGTGGCCGTGAGAGAGATACCATGCGGCAATGCGAATGGGATCCTCCTTCGTGGGCACATCGGTCGCGTGGTTGCCACGGGCATAAAGATCACACAGCACCGCATAAATACGGTCTCTGTCGATCGTGTTAGAGGCACCGCCATCAAGCAGAATAAAGGAGCCATCCTCCAGCGTGATAACATAAAGGTTACCCCAGTTGCCATCAGTATAATGTAATTTAATGGCGGTAATAGAGGAGTTTTGCATTTTTTCGTAGGAAAGATCCTGCGTCAGCAGGTCCTCCTCCAAAAGATTTACGCTATCAAGCGAGGAGGCAACAATGCGGATCGCCTTTTGATGCTTGGTCTCCTCCGACGCGGCATGCTTGAAATCGTTATATGCCACGTAAAGCGTAATATTCTTTTCGCGATTGACATAGGTGCGAAAGATGCTGTTCTCTGCCGAGGATTCGGTGTAAACGGTATAGCCCGCAGCTGTCAAGGTATTGCAGTAGGCGCTGTAGGCATCGGCGGTAACACCGTCGCCCTCATAGTAATACTCCATGCCGTCATGCACATCGATGGTGCCGGAGAGCTCAAGTCCCTCAGGACGCGGGAAATCGGTGACAAGCGATGACTTTGAGGTATCGGTATAGATCAGTGCAAAGTCGGCAGGGAGAAGGATCAGCTTCTCCTCCCCAACCAAGCAAACCGAATCGCGCAGTGCATCGGTGAAGCATGCGAATGCTTTTGCGATCATACCGTCGTTTTTCGCCGAAACAAGCAGCTTGCCGTTTTTCGCGCCGATGCCGTAATTGTTGGCATCCATACCCGACATAAACGCCTTTGATTCCTCACGGTCTACAATACCCACCAAAATTTCCTGGCTTGCGGTAGTATCGGTATCGGCAAGCATACGCATTGCCGTACCGCGCACATCCGAAAAGTCTGCCAAGAGAGATTTCAGCTCGGTAATTTGCTGGTTGATATAATCGCGCTCGCCGTCAAGGTAGGGAGAATGGATAAATGCCCACTTGTTGGTAAAGTCAAGCATCTCCACCTCCTCCACCTCGGTCTTTTCAATCGTAAGAGAGGCTACGGTCTCCTCACCCGAAAGATAGGTATCGGTGAAAAAATCCAGTGCCAAATTGGTCAAGAAATTGGTAGTACCCGCGATCACGACCTTGCTGCCGTAAACCGTAATAATAAACCCGTGATCCTTGATCTTTTTCAGCGCCTTCTCTGTCTCGGGACGGTTGGTGTTGCCAATCAATATCTCAAGGTCGTTTTCCTCCTCAAGCTCGGCATCGACCTTGACCTTTTCAAGATCGATATCGCTGTCTGTCTTTTTCTCAAGCGTGTCGGCAAAGGCGCGCACATCGTTTGCTAAGCTGACCGAAATATCGTCTGCATAGATCACGCTATAGCCTTCCCCAAACTCGACGGTCTTTTTGCCACAGGAGGAAAAAAGCACCGTCGTTGACAAAAGAAGGCATATAGAAAGCAAGAGACTTACAATTCTTTTTTTCATTGATCGTTCCCTTTCCGTTTATTTATCATCGGCTATAGCCGATGAGGATCACCCCTTATTATATGTAGTCTTTAAGAAGCCGGAGTTCGGCATAGCGGCATTATTGCCATAGGCAACGACTGTGCCATAGGATACCTGCATGGTATCGCCCGCGCTGAACACACCCGTGCTACCGCCAATGTTATAATTCGGGCCGCTTGCCGTAATGGTAACGGTATAGTTGCATACGTCACTCAAAATGATGTATTGCAGAGACTTCAGCTGATAGTTTACGTTGTAGCTGACCTTTTTGTAACCACTAGCGGAAGCATTGTGATAGCTGTTCTTGTAGTTGCTTTGACTGGTGGGCCACCAAGCACAGGTGGGGGCTACCAGCTGATAAAGCTCCCACTCACAGCCATTGCCGCCGTGGTGTGCGATCTGCACCATGTCGCTTTGCAGGGTCGAACCGTAGGTTGCGCGCATCCAAGCACTTGCATCGGTCTGTGCGTCACCGAGCCACAGCATGGTGGTTTCGGAATTTGCGGAGATCGTACCGCCGTTGGTATGATACATGCTCATACGGATCACGGTAGAGGTGTTGTTATAAACGTGGATGCGACGGGGATACTGATCCTCATGCGTATACATAACATTCAGCTCAATGTTGGCAAGATAGAATTTTTGACCCGTGTGCACCTTGATGTAATCAAAGCCGCCCTCCATACCGGGAGCATCGCTCACATATGCTGAATACTCGGCAAGGTGGTCACGCACGGTGCTATTGTACTGATTAACATCATTGCCCGCCTCGGAATTATAATGCTCCTCATCGGAGGCAAAGTTGGCAATGAGACGGTCAACTGTGACACAATATTTGTCGTAATTTGCGCAGTACTGCTTCATAAACGCAACCATCGCGCCGTAATGGTCGCCGTGACCGTGAGAAAGATACCATGCGGAAATACGAATGGGATCGGTTGCTGTGGGGGTATCTGTTGCATGATTGCCACGGGCGTAAAGATCGCACAGAACATTGTAAATACGGTCTTTGTCGGTTGCATTGCTGATGCCGCCATCGAGCAGGATGAAGGAGCCATCCTCCAGCGTAATGACATAAAGGTTACCCCAATATTTCACATCCTCGGTGGATGCGGCATAGTTCAGCCTGATGGCTGTAATGGAGGAATTTTGCAATCTATCGTAGGAGAGATCCTGCGTGAGCATATCCTCCTCCAAAAGATTCACGCTGTCAAGCGAGGATGCCACGATACGGATCGCCTTTTTGTGTGCGGTTCCCT
>CAZOWH010000067.1:0-9415 GCA_964583425.1 uncultured Lachnospiraceae bacterium | reverse complement strand
GTTACCTCGATCCTCACGCTTACGGTTACGACCGCTTGCTCGCTTTTCAGCGTCAACACGTTGGGAACAGGCGAGCAGGAGGGCGAGGATTACGCTCGAAAGATCGCACTTGTTGATCAGATATTCGAGGAATATTCGATCTACGATACCAACGGTCAGCTGTTGCTTGACGAAATGCTGAAGGCATACGTTGCCGCAACGGGTGATCGCTACGCCGCCTACTATACCGCCGAGGAATTTGCCGCCGTTATGGCGGATAATAACGCGCAGGCAGTGGGCGTGGGTATTATGGTGATCGAGCAAAGTGATGCTTTGCTTATCATCTTCGTTCAGCCCGATTCACCTGCCGAGGCGGCAGGCGTCAAGGTGGGTGACCGCATCGTATCCGTTGGAACGGGCGACGCACAGGTTACGATCCCGCAGGACGGCTACAATGCAGTGATTGCCGCACTGACGGGTGCTGTTGATACCGTTGCCGAGTTTTCGGTGCAGCGCGGCGGCGAAACGATCCCGTTTTCGGTAACGCGCAAGGCCATCACCACCCATTCGGTGACAGGCTTTGTCAGCACTACCGATAGCACGGTGGGCATCGTTCGCATCATGCAGTTTGATACCGAAACTCCCGTTCAATTTAAAACCGAAATGAACAAATTGATCACCGCAGGCTGTACGCGCTTTGTTTTTGACGTGCGCGGCAATCCGGGTGGCGATCTGAATTCGATCACGGCAGTGCTTTCGTATTTCCTCAATAAGGGGGATACCGTGGTTACTACCACGCATACCGACGGCACCGAAACCGTTTACCGCGCCGAGGCGGTTGCTTATACCAATTCTTATGCCTCTTGCAGTGTCAGCGAGGCCGAGATCGGAATGTATCGCGGCTATTCCATGGCGGTGCTTACCAATGGCGGAACTGCCAGCGCTGCCGAGCTGTTTACGGCAGTTTTGAAGGATTATCAGCTTGCCACAATCGTGGGTGAAACCACCTATGGCAAGGGCGTTTACCAAAACGTGATCAGCCTTGCGCCTTGGGGATATTCGGGCGGACTGCGCCTGACGGTGGGGCATTACAATCCCCCCATCAGCGGAAATTACGACGGTGTTGGCGTGAAGCCAGATACCACCGCTTCGCTACCCGAATCGCTTGCGGGCAAGCACATTTATTTGCTGACCGAGGCCGAGGATACACAGCTTCAGGCGGCGATCAGCGCAACTCAACCACAGTAAAAATTGAAATCTTGTTTGATAGAGGAGAACCATCATGGCAAACGAAAAGAAAATTACAATGACCAAAGAGGGTTATGAGAAGCTTGTAGCTGAGCTTCGTTGGCGCGAGGGCGAGGAGCGCGAGCGCATTAAAAACGACATCGTTACGGCTCGCGGCTTCGGTGACCTTTCCGAGAACGCCGAATACGATGCTGCCCGTAACGCACAGGCAGAAAACGAGGCGCGCATTCTGCAGCTGAAGGCTGACCTTGAAAAGGCAGAGATCCACGATGCTTCTAAGGTAGAAAAGGGCGTTGTTGCCATTGGCTCTACCGTTAAGGTGAAGGACGCAAGCGGCACCGCGCAGGTGTTCCACATCGTTGGCTCGAACGAGGCAGACGTGCTTGCAGGCAAAATTTCCGATATTTCTCCCGTTGGCCGTTCCCTTATTGATCACCGCGCAGGTGACAAGGTTTCGGGCACGGTTGAGGCATCGGGCTTTACCTTCTCTTACGAGATCATCGAAGTTACCCGCGACTAAATAAGGAGTTACCATGGCAGAAGAAATCAGAAACACGGTGGAAGAAGCCACCGAGGAAGTGAATATCGGCGACGTTTTCCGTATTCGCCGTGAAAAGCTGGCGGCACTGTGCGAGGCGGGTGAGAACCCCTTTGAAAAGGTGCGCTACGATTTTGATACCTACACCGCCGATATCCACGCGGATTTCGAGCATTATGAGGAAAAGGACGTTCGTATCGCAGGCCGTATTATGAGCCGCCGCGATATGGGCAAGGCAAACTTTATCGACGTGATGGACGGCAAGGGCCGCATTCAGTGCTACGTTCGTATCAACGACATTGGCGAGGAGTGCTTCGAGCAGTTCAAAAAATGGGATATCGGTGATATCGTCGGCATTTCGGGCAAGGTGTTCCGCACCCGTCGCGGCGAGATTTCGGTGCATGTTTACACGATCGAGCTGCTTGCCAAATCGCTGTTGCCCCTGCCCGAGAAGTTCCACGGCCTGAAGGATACCGATACCCGTTACCGTCAGCGCTACGTTGACCTGATCGTGAACCCCGAGGTAAAGGATACCTTCGTTAAGCGCAGTAAGATTTTGACCGAGGTTCGCCATTATCTTGACAGCAAGGGCTTTTTGGAGGTGGATACTCCCATTCTCACTCCCTTTGAGATCGGTGCGGCAGCCCGCCCCTTTGTAACGCATCACAACACCCTTGATATGGATATGTTCCTGCGTATTGAAACCGAGCTTTATCTGAAGCGTTTGATCGTTGGCGGTATGGATCGCGTTTACGAGGTAGGCAGAATCTTCCGTAACGAGGGCATGGACCCCAAGCACAACCCCGAATTTACCACCATTGAGCTTTATCAGGCATATACCGACTATCACGCGCTGATGGATCTGGTGGAGGAGATGATGCGTACCGTAGCCGAAAAGGTTTGCGGTAGCTTGGTTGTTCCGTATTGCGGGCATCAGATCGACCTCAGCCACTGGGAGCGCATGACCATGCTGGAGGCAGTGAAGAAGTACAGCGGTGTGGACTTTAATGAGATCAAGAGTGATGAGGAGGCAATTGCCATTGCCAAGCAGCATCACGTGGAGCTGCCCGAGGTTCCCACCAAAGGTGCGATCCTCGCAGAGTTCTTCGACGCTTTTGTGGAGGAGAAGCTTATCCAGCCCACCTTTATTTATGACTATCCCGTCGAGATCAGCCCGCTTGCCAAGCGCAAGCCCGAGGATCCCGCCTTTACCGAGCGCTTTGAGTACTTTATCAACGCGACCGAGTTTGGCAATGCCTTCTCCGAGCTGAACGATCCCATTGACCAAAAGGAGCGCTTTGAGCGTCAGGTTGCCGAGCGCAAGGCACTTGATCCAAATTGCCGCGCACAGGTAGATTACGACTATGTGACTGCGCTTGAATATGGTCTGCCGCCCACAGGCGGACTTGGCTTTGGTGTAGATCGCCTTGTGATGCTTCTTACCGACAGCGCCTCGATCCGTGATGTGCTGCTGTTCCCGACGATGAAGCCGCTTGATTAAATAAAAAATATTATGGGACTGCTTTGTATTTTTTCGTAGCAGTCCTATTTTTAAGGAAAGATCATGGAAGATAAAAGAGAAGATAAATTTGAAGAGCGCGAGATCAGCCTTGTCGGCGCGCGCCGTGCGCGTGCCGACAAGGAGCACGGTAAACTCTATCGTTGGCTGGATAATTTTTGGTATCATCACAAGTGGGCAACCATTGCCACGATTTTTATCGTTCTTGTGCTTGTGGTTTGCATTTTGCAGATGTGTGGGCGCGAGGAGGAAGGGGATATCAAGGTCGTTACAGCGGGACCTTACGGCTTTTTGACCGACGAGGCGGCGCTCACCAACCTCAAAAATTGCCTGTCTACATATCTTGCCGCCGATTACAACGGCAACGGTGTGAAGGATGTTACCGTATATTCCTACACCATATATTCCGAGGAGGAGGCCAAGGCACTGGAGGCGCAGGTTGACGAAAACGGCGAGCCTCTCGGGTATACCGTGGACCGCAATCAGAATACGCAGGAATATTCCGGCTTTACCCAATATCTTACCACAGGGGATGCCGCTGTCCTCTTCCTATCACCCTTTTTGGCGGGGGCGTATGCCGCCACAGGCAATGCGCTGGTGAATTTTACCGAGCTGCTTGGTGAAACGCCCGCAAACGGCGTGGTAACGGTGCGCGAGGACGGAAGCACTGCATGCTATGGCATAAGGCTGTGTGAGACCACACTTTGGCATGAAAACAGTGCCATTAGAAACGCACTGCCTGAGGATACCGTTATTTGTCTGATGATGCCGGGATTGCTTGGCAACAACAGCGACGAGGAAATCTACAACCGCGCTGTGGAATTTGTAAAGGCATTGGTGAAATAAGCTGTCAAAAAGCACAGCGAAAGTCTACTTGGTTTATAAAGATGAAAACGCCGACAGATTTTTATCTGTCTGGCGTTTTCTATTGAGCTAAAAATTTTTCTTTTTTTGTCAAGTATTTTTTGCCTTTGCTCTTCATTCATTTGGTTGAATTTTCTCAGTGTTTGTTTGATTTTTTTATTAGATGTCAATCGTTTAATTCGCCTTACTTGAATGGGTGAGTAATCATCAAATGTAATCCGAAATCTATTACTGCAATTTTTCTTGAAGAAGAGATAACCTTTTTTCGATTCGTTTCAAAAGCATCTGAAATTATCTTTCAAGCCGGATATATCGTATTTTCACCCCACGCGCAGCAACATTTTATCAACAAGTGAAAGCACCAAGCTTCCGACTTTGCTTGCAAGCTTATCCTTCCAATCTACAGTGTCCGTATCTGACAAAACAGATTGGTAATTTGCCATTTTCGGTATAACTGTTAATTTTAAGCAACATCTACCTCCAACGATTCAGAACTGCTTTCTTCAGCTTCAGCCGGATTGACAAAGTATTTACGCGTCCCGATAGCATCTTCAATGATAACATCACAGCTTTAAATGCTTTTTGAGAAATGCAAAAAAATTTTCATTTTGTATTTTCCTTTCTTTTATCGCAAGCTTCGCTGGCGTTACTTGCAACGCGTGTGTTGGGCAAAGCCCGTACCCCTAAAGCTACGGTAACGCATTCGAGGATCTACCGGAAGGGAGGCTTTTGTTTAATTCCATTGTATCACAAAATCCACAAAAAGACAACTCAATCTGCGGGTTTCAATAATGTCCTTATAAGAAACTGCGTAAGCCTCGCGCTTTTCTGTCCTATCCGTTCTATCCGTTCTTTCCCACGTTAACTTGACAGAAACAGCGGAATGTGGTATACTGTCATCAGTCTTAAACAAGTTTAAGACATTCTCGGTACGTATACCGTGAAAAAGTTTATCCCAAGAATTGTGAGGTTCCTATGAAACAAAGACTGGCTGATTACGTTGCCGACTTTTTGGTGGCACATGGCATTTCGGATTGCTTTATGGTAACGGGCGGCGGTGCCATGCACCTCAATGATGCGCTGGGTCATCATGCGGTGCTCCGTTGCATGTATCAACACCACGAGCAGGCGTGTGCCATTGCTGCCGAAGCCTATGCACGTGTCAATAATAAAATTGCCGCTCTGTGTGTAACCACAGGCCCCGGCGGCACCAATGCCATTACGGGTGTGCTTGGCGGGTGGCTCGATTCCGTGCCGATGCTTGTGATCTCGGGTCAGGTACGCTATGATACCACAGCTCGCTATATGGAGCAGTTTTCCGAGGGCAATCCCTTCCGCGCCGTGGGTGATCAGGAGTATGACATTACCAAATCGGTGCAGCATATGTGCAAATATGCAACCATGATCGAGGATCCCAAGAATATTCGTTATGCCCTTGAAAAGGGCTTTCATCTTGCCACTACCGGCAGACCGGGTCCCGTATGGATCGATATTCCCGTTAACTTTCAGGCAGCGCAGATCGAGACCGATGAGCTTGTCGGCTACGATCCCGCAGAGGATGCTGCCACTGCGCCCGCGCCCGTTGCCGCAGAAACGGTAAATGAGGTGCTGGAAAAGATCAAGAACGCCAAGCGCCCCGTGCTTTACGCGGGCAACGGTATCCGCCTCTCGGGCGGCTATGATGTCTTCAGACAAGCCGTAGAGAAGCTGAATATCCCCGTGGTCACCTGCTGGGATTCGATCGATGCCATTGAGACGGCACATCCGCTCTATACGGGCCGTGGTGGTATTATGGGTGACCGCGCAGGCAATTTTGCTGTGCAAAATGCCGATCTCGTGCTGGCAGTGGGTAACCGTCTCTCGATCCGTCAGGTTGGCTATAACTGGAAAACATGGGCGAGAGCCGCACATGTGATCATGGTGGACGTTGACCCCGCCGAGCTGAAAAAGACGACCCTGCATGTGGAAATGCCGATCTGTGCCGATGCAAAGGACTTCTTTGAGAAGATCAACATCGCCGCAGCATCGCTTACCGCCCCCGTATTTGGCGACGAGGGGTGGCTGCAGCGTTGCCGCGACTGGAAGCAGAACTATCCCGTTACGCAGCCTCACCACTGGGAGGAGGATGGGCAGTATACCAACGTATATGCCTTTATCAATTACCTCAGCAGCAATCTTTCCGACGGCAATCTCACCGTTGTTTCCAACGGCAGTGCTTGCGTGGTCGGCAGTCATAACTATGTGATCAAAAAGGATGCGCGTTTTCTTATCAACAGCGGCGTTGCCAGTATGGGTTACGGCTTGCCTGCCGCCATCGGCGCCTGTGTTGCGGGCGGCAGATGTGAGACGATTTGCATCGAGGGCGACGGTAGTATCATGATGAATTTGCAGGAGCTGCAGACCGTTCTTACAAATCGTCTGCCCATTAAGCTCTTCCTTATCAACAACGAGGGGTATCATTCGATCCGTCAGACCCAGAGCAATATCTTCTCCGAGCATTGCAAGGTCGGTATCGGTCCCGAGAGCGGCGACCTTTCCTTCCCGGATTTCGGTAAGCTTGCCGCCGCATTCGGTTATCCCTATTTTGCGGCACACAGCAATGCCGAAATGAAGGAGGCAGTGAACAAGACGTTGGCAACCGAGGGTCCTGCGTTTTGCGAGATCTTTGTTTCTACAGTGCAAAACTTTGAGCCGAAGAGCGCCACCAAGCGCTTGCCCGATGGCTCGCTCTTCAGTCCGCCGCTTGAGGATCTTGCACCCTTCCTGCCGCGCGAGGAGCTGCTTGCCAATATGATCATTGATCCCGTCGGTGAATAATAACATTTACAATTACACTTTAAAAATGAGTTACCCGTGCGCGGGTAACCCATTTTTTACATATCCGTTTTTTGCATAACAAAAAAGCTCCGCGGCAATACTTTCATTACTCCAAAAAAGGAGAGTGAAATGTACAAAAACAAGGTTGAAATATGCGGAATCAACACCTCGGAATTAAAGACACTTACCGATGAAGAAAAGCGTGCGCTTTTAACAAAGGCACAGGCGGGTGACAGCGCCGCACGTGATGAGCTGATCTACGGTAATCTTAGATTGGTGCTCTCCATTATTCAGCGCTTTTCGGGGCGCCGCGAAAACGTAGACGATCTATTTCAGGTCGGTTGCATTGGGTTGATCAAGGCGGTGGATAACTTCAATCTCGAGCTTGACGTAAAGTTTTCCACCTACGCCGTGCCGATGATCATTGGCGAGATCCGCCGGTATCTGCGTGATAACAATTCCATTCGCATCAGCCGCTCGGTGCGCGATCTTGCATACCGTGCCCTGCAGGCGCGTGAGGAGCTGACACGCGAAAAGGAATACGAGCCGAGCGTGGATGAGATCGCCAAAAAGCTGGGAGTCGAGCGAGAGCCGCTTTTGCGTGCCATGGAGGCAATTGTTGAGCCGATCTCGCTTTATGAGCCCGTTTATAACGAGAGCGGAGATGCCATTTACGTGATGGATCAGTTAAGTGATACCTCTGCTGCCGATGAGCACTGGCTTGAGCATATTGCCCTGCGTGATGCCATGAATAAGCTCTCGGACCGTGAGCGCAAGATCATTGAGATGCGCTTTTATAACAATAAAACACAAATGGAGATCGCAGAAAGCATCGGCATCTCGCAAGCTCAGGTCTCCCGCCTCGAAAAGGGTGCGCTTGAGCGTATGCGCCGAGAAATTTGAGCAGCAAAAGAGACCGCAACATTGTTGCGGTCTCTTTTGCTGTCTTTGTTGGTAGGGATGAGAGAGTAAGTCGAATACGCATAGCCAATGTGATTTTATGCTTGGGTATTCACGAATGCCACGCAACCCCCGCTTAATTGCTGCAATATGCATTATGTATGCACATACCGTAGGATAAGGGCTTGCTCCTGCCGCCGGTCACCCAAAATTTAATTTCACGCTCTCTTGTTTCGCGTAATTTCTACAGCTCTCATCGCATATAATGAAAGTATCTATTTATGCTACATAGGGGGGAAGAGCCATGAGAAAACAAAAAGAGTGTGTTGCCATGCTCCTTGCCGGTGGGCAGGGCAGCAGATTGCAGCCACTGACACAAAATCTTGCCAAGCCCGCAGTGCCCTTTGGCGGCAAATACCGCATTGTTGATTTCGCGCTTTCCAATTGCGCCAATTCGGGCATTGATACCGTGGGGGTGCTGACTCAATATCAGCCCTTGGTGCTGAATGAATATATCGGCAATGGGCAGCCGTGGGATCTGGATGTCAATTACGGCGGTGTGCAGATCCTGCCGCCGTATCAGGCAAAGGAGGGTGGTGCATGGTATCTCGGTACCGCAAATGCCGTGTGGCAAAATAAGGAGTTTATCGCGCGCTACAGCCCCTCCTATGTGCTGGTGCTATCGGGGGATCATATTTACAGCATGGATTACCGTGCGCTCCTTCGTGCGCACAAGGACAAGGGCGCGGATGCCACCGTTGCCGTGATCGAGGTGCCAATGGAGGAGGCAAGCCGCTTTGGTATTCTTTCTGCTGATGAGGAGGGGCGCATGACCGCCTTTGCCGAAAAGCCCGAGAGACCCGAAAGCAATCTCGCCTCAATGGGCATTTACATATTTAACACCGAGTATTTGATGCGGCACCTTGCTGTCGATGCCGCAGATCCCAATTCCCAATATGATTTCGGCAAAAATGTGATCCCGCAGATGCTTCGCGAGGGCGGCAGGCTCTTTGTGTACCGTTTTTCGGGCTATTGGAAGGACGTTGGCACCTTGGATAGTCTGTGGCAGGCAAATATGGATCTGGTGGGAAAGAAGCCGCAATTTGACCTGTTTGGGGGCAAAGCACGCATTTATTCGCGCAGTGATGCTGCAAGACCACAGTTTATCGGAGGAGAGGCGGCTGTGATCGGCTCGATCCTGTCGCAGGGGTGCCGTGTGTTCGGCGCTGTAGAGCACTCTGTGATCTCCGAGGAGGTAGTGGTAGAGGCTGGTGCGATCGTGAAGGATTCGGTTTTAATGAGCGGTGTACATGTGGGAGCAGGCGCACATGTCGAGTACGCGATCTTGGATGAATATGTAGAGGTACCGACAGGGGCTGTGATCGGCAAGCCGCGCACCGCAGGCGGAGCGTTGACTGTGATCGGTAGGCAAGAGTGAAAAGTACGAGCTTGGATTTGTCTAGGCAAGAGAGAATACTTTGAACTCGTTTTAAAGATACAAATTTTGTGTAATACATCGGTAAAAATCCTTATAATATCCGCATATTATC